>JACIYK010000206.1 GCA_014359965.1 Candidatus Aminicenantota bacterium | reverse complement strand
TAATTATTTCTGGAGGGTTTGATGAAAACGAAAGGGTTGATATTAATTCTCATTTGCTTTCTTCTTCTAACCATAACAGCCTGTGCTTCCACTCAACAGAGTAAGCTGGAAAAATCGAGGGAAAAGGACCCCACCTACCAGTATAACCTGGGGCTTTTTTACCTGAACGGCAATAACGTTGATGAAGCCATCAAATATCTGAACAAGAGTATTTCACTGAACCCCAGAAATCATCTAGCCTGGAATGCTCTGGGACTAGCTTATTCCATGAAAGCTGATTTTTCCAACTCCATCAAGGCCTTTCAGAAAGCACTGGAAATAAATCCTCAGTTCACTGAAGCTCATAACAACCTGGGAACGATTTATTTTGAGCTTAAAGAATATGATAAAGCCGAAGCCGAATACCGCCGGGCAATTTCAGATCCCAATTATAATTCCAAAGAACTCCCCTACTACAACCTGGCCAGGCTTTATTTTATCCAGGAACGGTACGAAGATGCCTTTGAAAACATACAAAAATCTATACAGGTCCGAAACCGTTTTGCTTTGGCTCATAACCTGCGTGGGCTTATTTTGGAAAAACTGGGTGACAATGATGAGGCGGAAAATTCTTTTGCTCAAGCGGTTAAGATTGTTCCAGATGACCCCACCTTTCTTTTTAACTTGGCCCGAACCCAGTTTAATAACGGAAAGTACAACCTGGCCAAAGAAAATTTTGAAAATTTATTGCCCAAGCTGACTTCTCAGGAAGACCGAGCAGAAGTCAGAAATTATCTGGATCAGATCAAAAAGCTGATAAAAGATTGAGATTTAGTCTTCAGCTGTATTCAGGTGCCTTCCTGCCAGCTAGTCAGGTATCTTTTTTGTTCAGCGGTCAAGCGGTCTATCTTTATGTTCATGGAAGCCAGCTTCAGTCTGGCAATTTCCTGATCGATGGTTTCAGGCACAGGATAAACTTCTTTTTTCAGCTTCTGGCCATGCTCTTTAAGGTAAAGAACGCTCAAAGCCTGGTTGGCAAAACTCATATCCATAACCAGAGCCGGATGCCCCTCAGCAGCGGCCAGGTTTATCAATCGGCCTTCGCCCAAAACAAAAATCTTCTTTCCGCCTTTCAGGGTAAATTCTTCGACAAATTCTCTTACCCTTTTCTTTCGGATACTTATCTTTTCCAGACCGGGCAAGTCAATCTCCACGTTAAAATGCCCGGAGTTGGCCACGATAGCTCCATCTTTCATGAGCTTAAAATGTTCCCGGCTAATAACATTTTTGTTTCCTGTAACTGTAATAAACACATCGCCTCGGGTAGCAGCTTTCTTAAGAGGCATAACTTCATAACCATCCATGGTGGCTTCCAGGGCTTTTAAGGGATCAACCTCACAGACAATCACCCTGGCTCCAGCCCCTCTAGCCCTTAAAGCTACGCCTTTCCCGCACCAGCCGTAGCCACAGACGACTACGGTTAAACCAGCCAGAAGGATGTTGGTCGAACGCAATATGCCATCTATCGTGCTCTGACCTGTGCCGTAGCGATTGTCAAAAAGATGCTTGGTCTTAGCTTCGTTGACCGCAATAATAGGATAGCTCAGCACTCCCTGTCTGGCCATGCTCTTTAACCTTATTACTCCAGTAGTTGTTTCTTCCGTGCCACCGAGAATTTCTGAAATAAGCTCCTTCTTACTGTTGTGGATGGTAGAAACCAGGTCAGCTCCGTCGTCCATGGTAATCTGGGGACAATGGGCCAAAGCACTTTCTATATGGGCATAATAAGTCTTCTGGTCTTCGCCCTTTATAGCAAAAACTGGAATTTTTTCGTACTTAACCAGAGCAGCAGCCACTTCATCCTGCGTGCTTAAAGGGTTGGAAGCTGCCAGACGCACCTCAGCTCCCCCGGCTTTCAATGCTATCATCAGGTTAGCTGTCTCGCTGGTTACATGAAGGCAGGCCGCAATTCTGATGCCCTTTAAAGGCTTATCCTGCGAAAATTTTTCTGCTATTTTCCTCAGAACCGGCATAGAGTTGGCTGCCCAATCTATCCTTAATTTTCCGGCTTCCGCTAGTTTGAGATCTTTAATTTCGTATTCCATATCAACCTCACTTTTTTATAATTTTTGATAAAAATAATATACTTGCTCCCTCTAAAAATCAAAGATTATTTCCCCAAAAGAGCTATAAATAATATCAGAACCGGCTCGCAGAAAAAAACGGGTTTAACTTTTCCAGGATTTATGATATTTTTAGCCTGAATCATCTTAAAAAATGAAAATGATGTTCAGGTTAAAAAGCAGGAAAAAAAGTGTCTTTCTAATTTCTATTCTGTTTCTGATTTTAGCCACTGCCCTTCCGGCCCAGATTGATGGCTATATCCAACCCAATCAATTTACGCTGAAAAATGGATTAAAAGTTATCGTTTGTGAAGATGATTCCCTACCAGTGGTTTCAGTGGTCATGGCCTATGGAGTCGGCTCCAGAAACGACCCTGAAGACCGGGCGGGTCTGGCTTTTCTCATGCAACATCTGATGTTTCAGGGATCCAAAAATGTTAGCCCTATGCAGCACATAAATTATATCCAGAATACTGGTGGTGAACTTAATGCGGCCACCACTTTTGATAAAACCTTCTTCTACGAGACTGTTCCGTCCAACCAGTTAGGTTTAGTCCTTTGGTTAGAATCTGATCGCCTGTTTTCTCTTGATGTGAACGAGATTACCGTCAGCCGGATTAAAGAAATGCTCATAAATAATGAGAAGCAAAGAAGAATACAGGAACCATATTCCCGCTATTTCTTCCTGGTAGATGAAATTCTTTTTCCGGAATACAGCTATGGCCATGCTTTGACCGGGTCTCCAGATTCTCTAGAGCGGATTACAGTAGAAGATGTTTTAACTTTTTATCGGAAGTATTATGTGCCCAATAACGCTGTTCTCAGCATAAGTGGTGATGTAAAACTACCAAAAGTAAAAGACCTGGTCTCCCGCTACTTTGAAACAATTCCCCGAGGGGCTGAGACTATCAGCCAGCCCACAGTAGATTTTCGTTCGATATTTTCCAGAAGAGACCAGACGATGTTTGACCCATTAATTTCTGTTCCGGCTTTGCAGTTTGGCTTACGCTTTGATGAAGTGAAAAAGGAAGATTATTTGCTATTTCGCCTGCTGGAATATATCTTGCTCAACGGGAAAAAAAGTCGTCTTTATAATAAGCTGGTCAATAAAGAACGAGCAGCTCTATTTTTTGACGGCAATATCGAAAGCCGGGGCGAATATCTATCTCTAAAAGTTTTCTTGACAGCCAACAATCAGCTCATGGTGGACAGGTGCAAAAAAATACTGTCTGATGAACTCTCTCGCCTGCAGAGCGAAATGGTCTCAGATAAAGAACTTTTCAGGGCCAAAACTAGGTACAAAATTGATTACTTTTCTCATTTAATGGGAAATAATTTATCCCGCGCCCTGACTCTGGCTGAATTTTATTTGCAGGAAGGAAACCTGCCGGATATTACTGAGGAACTGAGCCAGCTGGAAAAAGTAACCCCTTATTCCATTTTATCGCTAGCCAGAAAATATATAAAAAAAGAAAATTACTGCTTTATTTCCATCCTGCCAAGGTAAAGTTAATGAGTTTAGTGAAAAGACCAAGCCGAATCTTGATAGCATCGATGCTTCTCGGGGTTATATTTTTCGGCCAGGTGATGGTTTTTTCTCAGGAAAAGTTCAGACGCAACCCACCTTATCCAGAACCTCTTCGACCTTTGAGATTTCCTCTGGTGGAAACAGCTGTGCTGGAAAACGGTTTGAAATTAATTACCATAACCAGGTTAAATACGCGGCTAATAACTCTCCAGATCATTGTTCAGGCTGGAGAAATAGATTCTCCACCTGGACTTTCGGGACTGGCCACGGTCACAGCGGAAATGCTGCTAAAAGGTACACAGTTGATGAGATCATCAGATATAGAAGAAGCCCTGGATACTCTAGGCATAGAAGTCAACATTGAGGTCAACGCTGATTATACAATTTTTACTTTTTCCTTTCTGGATGATCACCTGGACCAGGCCCTGAATTTAATTAAATCCTTTTTTTCTGAGCCCGCCTTTCGGGCTACCGAACTGACTTATGTCAAAAGAGATTTATATTACCGGCTGCTTTCAAGAAAAAAAGACCTGGAAAAAGTTGGGTTTAATTTTTTTCTAAAAAAATTGCTTTACCCAGAAGTAGCTAATTCTGGCCTGATAAAGGGAGAGGAAATAAAAAAC
>JACIYK010000205.1 GCA_014359965.1 Candidatus Aminicenantota bacterium | reverse complement strand
GAAAATTTTTTAGTTGACAGTTTTGGCAATTAAAAGTAAAAAGAAAGTTTCTATGCTCATATTGTTAACCTGAAATTACTGTAGGGAGAAAAAACATTGATGACTTACTGGCAGGCCATTTTTCTAGGAATTTTGCAGGGAGTGGGTGAATTTTTGCCCATTTCCAGTTCAGCTCATCTGGCTGTTTTCCCTTATTTTTTAAACTGGAGTTACCAGGGGCTTCCCTATGATGTCATGCTCCATTTGGGAACACTGCTGGCGGTAGTTTCGGTCTTCTGGAAAGATTGGATAGAAATTATCAAACAGGGTTTGACTCAGCCGTCTTCTAATGAAGGAAAACTTCTCTGGTACATAGCGCTAGCTTCAGTGCCCGGGGCAGTGGCAGGATATTTTTTGGAGCATAAAGCCGAGACTGTTTTTAGGGAGCCCTGGCTTATAGGAATGAGCCTGCTGATTTTTTCTATTCTTATTTTTCTGGCTGACTGGAAAGCGACCAGCCAGAAAGCTCTGCCTGAAATTACCTGGAAAGATGCTCTGCTGATTGGTCTGGCTCAAAGCCTGGCCATCATCCCTGGAGCCTCACGTTCAGGTATGACCATCATGGCCGCACTTTTCCTGGGTTACCAGCGGGAAACAGCCGCTCGTTTTTCTTTTCTGTTGTCAACTCCGATTATTGCCGGTGCTGCTCTGCTGGTTTTGCCTAAAATTAGCCCGGTAGAAGTTAACGGCCCCTTTTTTGCAGGGTTGATAACATCTGCTCTATTTGGCTTTTTATCCATCAGGTTTCTATTGGGCTATTTAAAGACCAGAAATCTTCTTCCTTTCGTCATCTACCGGGTGTTGCTAGCACTGGTAGTCTTTGCTCGTTACCTCTGAGACAGTTCACCGGGTTGACTTAAGCTGAGGACTTCTCTAAAATACAGGCTAAATTTAACCAGCTTTTTGGAGGATAATTTGAAAAATAAAGCCCTGGATCTGAGTCGCCACGAGGCTAGAGAGTATCACACTAATTACTCGGGTATTTTTTTTAAGGCCAAAAAAGTCTTGCTGGATAAAAAATCAAAGTTTCAGCGGATAGAAATCATAGAAAACCAATTTTTTGGGAAAGTACTTTTTCTTGATGGCCTGGTGCAGACTACAGAAAAAGATGAATTTTTTTATCATGAGATGCTGGTTCATCCTGCCCTGGCCTGTCATCCCCATCCTGCAAGAGTTTTAATCATTGGCGGCGGCGACGGCGGAGCCCTGAGGGAAGCCCTGAAACATCCGGTTGAGAAAGTCTGGCTGGTAGAAATAGACCAAGAAGTCATCAGAGCCTGCGAACAGCATTTTCCCTGGCTGGAAGAAGCTCTGGCGGATTCCCGGGCTGAGCTGGCTATTGCCGACGGCTTTGATTTTATCCAGCAAACCAGAGACCGTTTTGATGTAATCATTGTTGACTCTTCTGATCCAGTAGGACCATCAGCAGTTCTCCACGCCCGTAATTTTTACCAGAAATTGAAAAAAGTTTTAAAACCTGATGGTATCATTGTGGCTCAGGCTGGTTCCCAGCTTCTGCATCTGGAAGAACATGGTCAAAAATACCGTTTTCTGAAAAAGATGTTTGAACATACGTTATTCTATTTTGGTCCTGTGCCAACTTATCCGATGGGCACCTGGTGTTATAATTTTCTTTCGGATGTTATAGACCCAAGAGAAGTAAAAAAGCTGAGAATTCCTGAGGGGCTAAAATACTACAACCAGGAAATACATGCCGCAGCCTTTTCGCGGCCCCAGTTTTTCTTGGAAAAACTCAAGTAGAGCGGTCTGCCAGTTTAACAAAGCTAAACCTAATTTTTGGGCAGCTCTTCCAAAATCTGTTTCATCAGCTTTTTGTCTTTCGGAAACTGCCCCACAGCCGGTAGTCTCTGCAGAAGCAGGGCCCAGTTTTTATCCATGGCAAAGACCTGCCGGAAAAGTGGTAAGCTTTCTTTAACCCTGCCTGTTGCAGCCAGGGTCACAGCTGGCCAGAAAATCATTTCCGGGTTTCCCCGGTATAATTCCATGGCCCGGGTGTATTCTCTAAGGGCTTCTTCCACCTTATTCTGGGTAAGGTATTCATCACCCTGATTCATATGGTTATAGGCTTTGGCAATAGTCAGCAGCCTCTTAAGTTCCTCCAACGGCTGGGGGTGGTCTTCCACCCTTAGGTCATATTTCCGGTCTTGCCACCAGACGCCTGAAGATTTGCCCTTAACCACCAGAAGCGCAGCCGATTGTTTTCCCCTTATGTCTCCGCCTTCTCTTTCTGCTGCTTCCAGGGCGGCCAGCAGCCGGTCAGCCAGCTCTCCTTTGGTGCCTTGGTAAGCCCTGGCCATTGCTTCCCAGACCGTATTTTTGAGCATCATGTTAGCCTGACAGGAAAAGCCATCCCCTACGTAATGTCCGGCCTCGGCGATGCAGTTTTTTCCAGTGTGAACAGCCACCTTGCCGGAGGCATCTACCATGGCCACCTGCCTGACTTCAGGCGTGCGGTCAGCCTGAAGGAGGCCCTTAAGAGCTTCTCCTGCGGTTTTGCCGGCCCGCATCAGTTCCAGTCCCAGTGCACCATAGGAGGGATCAACAAAAGATTGGGTAGCCACCGCGCCAATTCCAGCCTCAGCCCAGGGAACGATAGAGCCAACTGAAAACCAGTGGGACTGCACTGCTACCCCCAATTCACCTGTTTGCCGGTCATGAGCCACAATGGAATAGGTAGCAACTGGCCTTATAACCCATTCTCTCTCAGGACATTGCTTATCTGCTGGCTCTGAATTTAAAACCAGTCTAGCCGAGAAGACAAAAAGAACTGACAGCCAAATAAAGATTATTATTTTCTTTTTTATCATATTTGCCTCCTTTACCCCGAGATATGATTTTTAAATTTTAATTTAATGGGGCAAAAAATAAAAAAAGGGGAAACAAACACTTATGCTTCCCCTTTTTAGATGCAAAAAAATTTTTAGCTGGTCTTGCGCACTGCTTTCCAGCTGGCCGTGCCAAAATTGCCCATCTCTACTTCACCGGTAATAGTATTTTCATCCTGAATCTTGCCCTTATAAGTTATGGTGAACTGACCGCGCGGGGTATCTCGGGTAATGGACCACTCAATGTCATTCCCTTTTACTGTGCCTTCTCCGGTAACTTCGCCGCGAGGACTCTTCATGGTCACGGTCAGCTTTTCGCCGTCCTGGACGAAAGTGATGTCATTGGTCCTTTCGCCCTGCGGTGTGGTGATAGTAAATGTCCAATCTCCGGTAACGTTGACGTCCTTGGCCAAGGCCGTGAGACTGAGCAGAGCCAAAACCAGAAACAGTAGATAAGTTTTTCTCATTTTAAGCCTCCTTTTAATTCTGACGAACTTACCCTTTCCTTCTTCCATTTTTTATTATTTTTCATAAAAACCCAGCCTTTTATTTACGGTAATGAAGCTGGCCTCTTGCCTTTTTCTCTTTTAAGACTCGGAGCATATCTTCGGTCATTCTGGCCAGGTCATAATCTGGCTGCCAGCCCCATTCTTCCCGGGCAGCCGAGTCGTCTATGGATTCTGGCCAGGAGTCAGCGATGGTTTGGCGGAAATCTGGTTGATAATCAATTTCAAATTCAGGCAGATGTTTTTTTATTTCAGCGCCCAATTCTTCGGCGGAAAAAGACATGGCTGTCACGTTGAAATTAGCATGGTGTTTCAATTTGGAAAAATCAGCCTGCATCAGGGTAATTATTGATTTAAGACAATCAGGCATGTACATCATCGGCAGCCTGGTTTCTGGTCTTAAAAAACACGTGTATTTTTTATAAAGGATTGCTTCATAGAAAATAGCCACAGCGTAATCAGTAGTTCCGCCACCTGGGAGGGTTTCGTGGCTGATAATTCCCGGGAAACGGCAGCCGCGGACGTCCAGCCCATATTTTCTGACGTAATAATCGCCGAGGTGTTCGCCGGCTACTTTGGTCACACCATAAATAGTGGTTGGCGAGAGAATGGTGTCTTGTGGAGTTTTTACTCTTGGTGTGGCCGGGCCGAAAACAGCGATAGAACTCGGACAGAAAACCTGTCTGAGACCGAGTTCTCGGCTGGCTTCTAGCACATTATAAAAACCGTTGATGTTAACCTCCCAGGCTTTCTGGGGAAATTTTTCTCCAGTAGCCGAAAGGATAGCGGCCAGGTGATAAATAACCCTTACCCGGTATTTTTTTATGATCTGAGTAAGAGCTTCCCGGTTGGTAACATCTAACTGCTCATAAGGGCCTGCTTCTAG
>JACIYK010000204.1 GCA_014359965.1 Candidatus Aminicenantota bacterium | reverse complement strand
TCCGGCGGACGGGAAAAAATCTTATTGATTGGGTTAAAAGAGATAACAAATGGCAGGCGGAAAACATAAGGGAAAGAAAGGTGAGTGGCACAGAAATTCTTTTAACAACAACAGGTTTGAAAAACTTGACTCTGAGACTCAGCGCAGCTATGCACTGGATTAGAGAAAAAAGTCCTGAGGAGATTTATAAATACGGATTTAGAGTGCCAAAATACCTGGCAAATTTTATGATTAGCTACACTCCAATCAGGTCGCTAAACATTGGCCTGCAGGTTAATCATGGCCAGAGGTTTGATGACAGGGCTTATACTTTAATAGATTTAAAAGTGATGAAAAGCTTCGGATTTTTTGAAGTTTTTATCGAAGGAACAAATTTGACCGATGTCAAATACGAGGAGGTGAAAGGAGTACCGATGCCTGGCAGGTGGGTTGGCGGCGGATTGCAGTTAAAGCTTTAAGAGCTTTGCTTGAAGTTATCTTCAGGAAACATTTTTAACTGATAAAAAAAATAGAGATTAAAGATATTTAGTTGTTTTTTTCTAATCTTTCTCTTTTATCCCCCGGCTGAGCCTAAAAGAATTTGTTAGTTGATATTAAAGTCAGATTAGTTTAATCCTATAAAAGGAAGAAAAGAAGGGAAATGGCTTCACTTTATATTTTTGCCCTCACCCTAAATAATTTAACGCCTTAATAACATCAAGATAAAATTTAAGGAGGGATAAAAATGGGGAAAGTGGTTGTCAAGAGGGGCTTTGTCTTTTTAACTACCTGGTTGTTAATTTTAACGCTGGCCGCACACATTACAGAAGCCCAGTCGCACTTTGGATCAATAAAGCTGGAAGACATCAGCTCTGCCCGCCTGGCTTCTGTCAGAATTTCCGGACAAAGCCTTATACCTAATACTATTGTTCTCTTCCGTACCAACGAAGGTCGTTTCGGTAAAATGCTCATAAAATCCAGCGACACCGACCTGATTCTGTCCTGGGTAACTTTTAACCGAAACGGAAGCATTCACAGCAGCGGAGAGAATCTGATTATCCGGAGGACCTTCACCTGCGACCTGGATGCAGGCCGGGAGAGTCAGAACTCGGCCGATTTCTGGTGGCAGATGGCGAGTTCCTCAGAGCGATATTTAACCCCTCGGAATCGAGCAGCTTTCAGTATTTATGCTCCTTCTTCCCAGTCTGGGACGAGCCTAAGTCGTGTGAAAAAAAGTCAGGAACCTGCTGAACAAATAAGCGATTCATCGAAAGAAGAAGCTGAAAAGAGTTTGGTGGTTGCTGACAGGTCTGTTAAAACCAAACGAACACTGACTAAAGAAAAGCTTTCTGGTTTGTTTAAGAAGAGTGAACGACAATCTTCAAGGCTGTTTACTACTAACACCAGTGAGCCCCCAGCCTCTTTCCAGAAGGTCACCTACAGGTTTAAACAGGGGGTAATGGTGATCAGAAAAATAGAAAGCCAAAGAATTATAAATAACCTAAAAGTTGCTGAAGAAGTAACCCAAGCAAAAACTCTGAACCTGAGCCCGAAGATGAAACTCCAACAGGGCGCATTAATTGAACGACGGATACTGAATGAAAGCGGTATATCGACCTTGAAAATTGGTGCCATCATTTATGATGAAACCACCAAGCTGGCGGCCAAAGTTATCGGGCAGACTAACCTGAAAAACCGTGAATATATGATTTTAAGCCGACCCCAGATACATGAAGTCATGGATGAATTTGAAATTCCACGGCAAACGGTTACCTTGACCAGCGGGAACATAACTCCCCTGACTCCTGCTTCTGTTCAGTTTCAATACGCCAGGCCTAGCAGTAGTGGAGTTTCTTTTAGGAGCCGAGAAGACTGGCATATCCAAAACCCGTGGCTTAAGATTAATTTCGATGATGTGCCGCTTATGGCTTATACCTCAGAAGGACGTAGCATCAGTGTCAGATTGAGTGGAAGAATCGGGCTTACACCCATTAGGGCTACCGGCAGTTACAGCTGCTTTAGTGGCTACGAGTTCAAGTTGAGCTCGGGCGAAGAAATATCCTTAAGGGTTACTGTGGCTATGAGCCTCAGAGAAGACCTTAAGATTCCCCTCTTTGCTATCGATATACCAGCTGTTATTGCCAACGTTCGAGGGGGATTTTATCTGTTGGTCGGGGTAGACGGCCGGTTTACTCTTGTAGCCGAAGCGACCGAGTGGCTTGAAGCTGAGGCTGGAGTCAAAGGTGGAACATTCTTCTGGGTACCAACGAGTTTTAATCCGTTTTGGGGCCTTAATAAAGGTTTTGAGTCTGATGCTTATTTTGCCGGCCAGGTTAAGGGTTACATCAAAGCTGGCCCACTTGCTGAAATCGAACTCTTAGGTTGGGACCTGGTAGGTGCTGGCGGACTGGTTGGCATGGGTATAGACTGTCAGGTTCTCGGGGCAGGTTCTGATAGCATTCTTGACGCTGACTTATATGGATCTGTTGAATTATATGCGACATTATTCGGCTGGCGAATTAATATTATCAATAACACCTATCATCTTTATCATATGAAGAAGCCTAATACCTATGGCTATGATGTTAGATATCTCGAGGCCTGTGCCTGGCGCCGGGTCCTCTGGGGCAAGATTAAAAAAGACCTGGGCAATGGCCAATTTGAGCCTGTGACCGATGCTCTGGTAATAGAAGTTAAGAGGAATAATCAACAGATAAGAACAGTTACCGCCAGGTCAGATGAGAATGGAGGCTTTAAGGTAGACATTCCTTTTGACCTTTACTACGGAGACAAGATTCGATTAATTCAGGTCGGTAACAATAAGATCAATTCGGCGGCCGTTTCCCCAACCTTTCCATTTAAACGGGTCAGGATTGAATATGTAGATTTTTTTAATGATGTTTGCCGGGGGCAGGTAGAAGCGGCTGTAGTGAAAAATTGGACAACAGGGAAACTGGAACAGGTTTCATATACCGGCAACGTCCGTTTTAATAATGGTGCTCGTACTAACTGCGACAGAGATGGTAATTTCTCGCTATCCTATGATTTTAAGCCAGGCCAGAATGTTGTAGCCAGCATAGATTTTAACGGATTTATAGTCAATTCATCCCAGGTACAGTCCGATGTTGCTTTTATGGGCAGGCGTTTCATAGAATCAAGCAATATAGAGGAGTATACCGATTCTTCCGGAAGGCTTATCGAGAAAAGAGTAGACAGAGAGCATTTCCTGGTAATAAACCTTCGCGGCGAAAAACAACCCAGTCTTCCCGTAAATTACCAGGCTGACTACTTCCATTACTTGAGCTTATCTCGGGTCTTTGAATACTTCACTGGAGGGCCAATCATCAAGCCAGTGCTTTTGGGAACAAAGAAATATAGATTCAGTTTATCTCCGCTTGATAAGGGAACATCTGAATTAGTTAAGAATTTTATTGAAGAATGGGGCTGGCAGGCAGAGAATACCAGGACTACTGTGAGGGAAGCACAAAAGGCTAGGGCGAATTTGTCCCGGGCTGGATCTAATCTAAAAATGGCTGGAGCAAATCAATTAGCCACAGGATCGTCTCCCTTTTTCAGGTATGATTCAGATAAAACCCGGGCCCAGGGCAACCCGGTGGATGAAGGAGTTCAATCTATGGTTAGAATCGGGAAACTTATTTTTGACTACGAAGGCTCAGAGATAGAGGTTCAGGACTTAAGCGAGAAGCAAGTAAGACAAGGACATGAGCCGCCAAGGGGAGGCGTTAATCCCGCATTGCGGGAAGTTCTAGACAGGGTTAACAGCCGGATCAATCCGGCTAAACTTTCCAGGCTGGACCCCATATCAAGCCGAGTTAGCCTAACGCTTAATAAAATTCGCCTTCATCAGCAGAAGTTGCGCAGATAATGAAAAAGAAGATCAACTGTGAATATAAAGGTAAAATTATAATTGGAGAAGAGGTCGATTCAATTCTTGCATAAAAATCAAACCTCAAGATGTTATTTTCTTTTGTTCTTTTTTATCGCTTTTTCCTGAATATTATGATGCGGTCTGAAAGAATGTTTTTGCTTGACGGGGAAAGACAGCGGAAATATAGTAAAGACAATGAAAGCTAACCTGTGGTTAAGGTCTTTTAAGGGTAAATTTTGTCAGAATAAAATTTTAAAAGGAGGCAAGATGGAAAAAATGAAAAAGATGCTATTGGTGTTCCTGGTTTTGACCCTGGTTTTTTCTTTTTCCTGCAAAAAGGCGCAGAAAGAAGGTGTTTCTCAGGCCGGGAAGACCGATCTTCAGGCAGAAGAAAAAGTCTCGGAAAAATCTGCAGAAGCTGCTGAGGAGATAGA
>JACIYK010000203.1 GCA_014359965.1 Candidatus Aminicenantota bacterium | reverse complement strand
GGGGGAGGATAGGCCTTCCCCAGCCAGGGCAGGTCCTCGCGCCGCAGGAACGCGACCGCGATGTCCTTCCCAGAAAGCGTCCGTCATTCCCAAGGATATAAAGGATCTTCTAGACCAGGGACTGGCCACTAGACAGGGCAAGATGGACCTGCCTTTTCAATTTTATGATGTCATTGTTCTGCCAGCCAAAGGCACTTACATTGCAGTTCTGGTGACCAAAATCAAAAACGCCGACTTGCAATATGCTCCGTCACCTGCTGACCAGGAAAATCTTAAGACCAATGTGGAAGTGTTTTTTGATATTTACCAGATGAAGAACAGCGACCTTAAGCTGGTAGCCGAACATCGGACAGCCAGCAGCTTTTCCATCCCAGCTGCTGACTATAATCCTGAAGCCGAAGCCAATTATTATCTTGGATATCCTCTGAAAGCTGGAAAATACCTTCTGGCCTGCGCTATCGGTAATCCCAACACCAAAAAACTCGGCATTACTTACTATGAGTTTGAAATTCCTGATTACGAAAAAATCGTGGCTGAAGGAAAATTAGAAACTAGCAGCCTATTCCTTTTAAAAGATATCCAGCAGATGGATACGCAAGAAAATTATCCCAATTTCCACAAGGATTATTTCAGCTGGATTATTTTTAGAGCTTACCCGGCCTACAATAACATTTTAAAACCAGGAGACCAGCCAACTCTGATGTTCATGATCTATGGCACAAAATTTAATGAAAACCAGAAGGTTGACCTTGAAATCAATTATGACATCAGGAAAGACAACACTAAAATAGTGGCTTTTACCCCGATGAAATATGACAGTCCGTTCATCGAGCAACCAATTCCGATACCAACTAGCAAGAAGGTTCAAATCAAAGACGATAAAGGTGAAAGAATTGAAGACCGCCCAATTGAACCAGGAAATTATGAACTGGTCATCAACATCAAAGATAATCTTTCTGGTCTGACCCTGGAAAAAAGAATTCCTTTTGAACTGGTCACACAGTAATTTAGGACTGAAGCAGAAAAGGGCAGCGGGCTAAAAACTCGCTGCCCTTTTTTCATTTAAACACAGGCAGGAAAAAAACGTTCTTCTTAAGCTTATCCTGAGATAGACAAATGCCATATCTCCTCCACGAACGTTCTGGAGAGGACCAACTGTGAGACAAGTCGCAATTGAGTATTTACGATGGCCAAATTGCGGACAAAACTTGACCCGACCGCTTTTTAAAACCAATAACCTCTTTTTTTTCTGGACTTAAACAGAAAGATAAATTTTTATTAATTATAAAGCAAAAAAAAGATCTACTTTTTTAGGTATTCAAGCAACTGTTTGGCCAGGGGCGCTTTCTCATGCTGGGGAGCCAGCTCCACAAATTTCTGAAGGTAATTTATGGCCTCTTCTTTTTTGTTCTGACTGATGCACAGAGAACCCAGTTGAAAATAAGCCTCGGCATAATCTGGCTTTAGTTGAACTACCTTCTGAAAATGGCCGAGGGCTTCCTCTCCGTTACCCTGGTTCAATAAGCAAACTCCCAGGTTGTAGTGGGCATCAGGATCATTAGGGCTGAGTGCTACAGCCTTCTGGTAATATTCAAGGGCTTCAGCAAAATTATCCTGCCTGGCCAGCATTTCTCCATATTCCTTGTTGGCGCTGAAGCTCTCGGGATTAAGCTCAACTGCTTTCTTGAAGGCCTCCCTGGCTTCGTCAAGCCTGTTTAGTTTTTTCAATGTCAAGCCATAATTAAAGTAATACGCCCAGTTCCCGGGACTAAGCTTTATGGCTTTTTCAAATTCTTTCAGGGCTTCAGCATAATTCTGCTTATTGTAGGCATTGGTACCTTGGATAAAGGCCTTATCAGCCGCTGAAAGAGCTTTCATGGCAACCTGGTCAGCCGTTTCCATTTTAACTTCCAGCACAGTGTCTGAGGCAATTTCCACGTGGACTTCCGTCGTTTTGGTCAGGTAACCCTCTTTTTTGAAAACGACCTGATAATACCCGGGGTGGATGCCAATCTGTGAAAATTTGCCGTCTTTCCCAGTAGTTGTTTCATAACGCTGAGCAGCAGTACGAACAGAAATGATGGTCACTGTGACTTTTTCCAGCGGATTACCCTGGGCATCAACCACTACCCCCCTCACCTTTCCCTGGACCTGGGCCTGAACACTTCTGACCAGCAATAACACCAGAAAGACAAGGATAAAAGATTTAATGATTTTAGTCATCTTCATTTTTTCTCCTACCAATTAAAAACAAATTGGAGAAGAACATTTTCTTCTCTGTATTCATTATATTATTTTTGCTCAATTTTTAAAACAATCTACTGAGGATAAAATATCACCTGGTCCATTCAGCTTACTTAACTCTTTCCCACCAAAAACTAAACGATGATAATTTAAAACGCCCGGCAGCTTTTCACTTTTTTATTCTTTATTTTCTTCGAGTTTTTCTTGAACTTAACTCAATTATCCTACCCGTTTATTTGCTCTTTAATTTTTCTAATTTTTTTCTTAAGCCCGGCTGGTCAGGCAACAAGGAGAGAGACTTTTCATAAACTTTGATAGCTTTTTCTTTTTCTCCCAGGTTCTCATAAGCTTCACCGGCCAGGTTCAGTACGGCAACTTCTGTGGCTTCGGCCATAAGCTGTTCCAAATAATAAACGGCCCGGGACCAATCTTTAATCGCGCTATAATCAAGAGCCAGAACCTTTCCTGCTTCTCTGTTTTTCGTTTGCTCAAAAATAGGCTGCACTGTTTCGATGGACCTGAAATATTCACCAGCCCCATAAAGTGCTTTACCCAGCAGCAGGCGCGTTTCAGTATCTTCCATGTTTTTCAGGATGCGTTCGCCTAGTTCGATAGTTTTTTTGTAATCACCTTTCAGGAAATACTGGGAAGCAAGGATTTTGTCAAACTTCACCAGAGCTCCCTGGTTATAAAGCCGGCTGTAAACCCAGGGAGCAGTCAACATGGGAACGTTTAAGACAATGAAGTTCTCTTTCTGCGTTTCTATCACTTGCCCATTTCTGGCCAGAATTAACTCTACCTGATAATAACCAGGCTTGACCTCGGTCAGGCCCACTGGTTCAAAAAACAAATTGCCGTCAGGGGTTAAAATCTCCTTCAAGGATTTTTCCTGACACAGCCTCCATTCCGGCGAATCAAGGCTTTTCACACATAACTGCACTGAGGCTTCTTCTCTAAGGCTGCCATCCAGTTTTAAGAGCTGAGCAAAGACATGAAGCTTTTCTGAAGGCGAAAATTCATTTCTGGCGCTAACCAGCAGCTCTGAACGGCCGACAGAAAAAGCCTTCATTTTCCCTTTCGGTAAATCCGCACGGCTGTGATAGAGTATCAACGAGCTTAGGTATCTCTTTTCATGAGCCTGGGGCACTTTGACGATAGTTTCCCAAGAAGTAAAATCCTTGCCAGTCTTATTTTTCAGCAGAAGGAAAATTCGGTAATTACCTGGTAGAACCGGCACCATGTCCTGTAGAGCAAACCTCTGCCGCCCGTGTTCTTTAAACTGCTTCTGGTTCAGACGCAGAGGTATTTCCTCTGTTTGGCTGAATATCAGTTGGCCAGATTCATCCTCAATTCTAGTGATGAGTTCAAAATAGGCTGAGTAAAGGCCATTATTTTCTGCTAGGTTGATTTTTTCTGGCTCGAGCGACCAGTGGAAGAAGAAATTATCTCCATTTCTTAAAACTTTAGCCGTAGCCTGACAGGGCGAATAATTATGAGAGTATTCCACCTCAACCAGGTCTTTAAACTTTAAATAGTGTCGTGCATAATCTGTGACAAACTTTTTTTCCGGCAATGATTTTATAGCTGCCATAATGGATTGTGAGGAAAGAGAACTAAATGAAGAAGCTCGTTCTTCTGGCAGGTAACTGATGGCAGCTTTGGCCAGCTCGGTGTTTATAGATTTAATGATGTCTAAGGCCTTATTCCTGGTCAGAGTTTCTCTGGTCAGGGCAGGGACTACCAGTTTTTCCGGACCCTCCACCCCTGGATAGTAAAGCCGGTAATCTCCTACTCCCTGGGGTTGATAAAAAAGGAGGTAAAAGTAGCCTGGCAACCCATATTTTGGTTCGCCTTTATAAAACCATAACTCCATGGGCCAGATATCTGAAAAGGTGGCGAAAACCTGTCTTTCCAGGGGCTTACCCAGCAAAAGATAATAAAAACCCCTCTCAGTCAAACATCCTCTTTTTGAAGAACCAAGGCTAAAGTACGTATCAGCAAAACGCACCCGATCCATGTATTCCCGGTAAAATTCGTTCTCTCTGGTTTCCGGGTTAGGGTCTCTTATTTTCCAGAAC
>JACIYK010000202.1 GCA_014359965.1 Candidatus Aminicenantota bacterium | reverse complement strand
AAGTTAATCAAGAGAATGAGCTATGGCTACAGAAACGTTGAAGTCTATATCAAGAAAGTCCTCTTATCCTTCATCCCAATTACCATTATCCCCCTTCTTGTTTACCACACTTTTGGCTGAAGAGCGGTCCTTTCCTTGACAGCCAAAAGTTATAATGTTAACTTGAAAGCCGCAGAACATGAAACCGGGCTATTCTAAAAAAGCCTCTTTTTTGATTTTGGGCTGGGTGGGCTTGGTCGCAATTTTGTCAGCCATCCAGAATCCAGAACAAGTTTATGCTCAAACCGCCTCCCAGGAATATTACTTGGGTCCAGAAAAAGAACTGGAACTCTTAAAAAAAATTCTGATTTTTGAGCGCAGCTGGAAATTAAAGGCTAAAAACCAGCTGGTCATAGGCATCCTATACCAGAAATCATTTTCCCTCTCCCAATGGGCCATGGAAGACTGGATAAAACTAATGACTGAACTGCCGGAAAGCGACCGACAGATAGACGGTCTGCCGATAGTCATAAAAGAAATTGACCTGGACTCAGTCCAGCCTCTGGAATCAGCCCTAAAAGAGCTGCAGGTTAACTTTCTTTATCTAACACCCCTTGACCTAAAGAATAAAGACCGACTCTTAAAAAATATTATCTATATTTGCCAGCGACAGAAGGTTGGAACCCTGACCGGAACCTCTAGTTATCTGGATTCGGGGGTGGCCATAGGTTTTATCTGGAAAGACAAAAAAGCTCAGATTACCATCAACCTGGAAGCGGCTAAATCCCAGGGGCTTAATTTTTCCTCACAATTCTTAAGATTAATTACTCTAAGAAAATCAAATGGCTAAAACCAAGACCTCTTCAGCAGACTCTATTTTCCCATCCTGGAAAAACCGAATTGTCTTAAAATTCATGCTGATTTCGCTGCCCTTTCTGGTTCTGATTTCTCTTTCCCTCCTTCTGGTAGCCCCTTACTGGTACCACCAGCATTCACTTCAAGCCTTGCAAGACAAGGCTCGTTCCATCAGTCAGATAGCAGGCTACAGCCTGGCTCCGGCCATAATTTTTGATGACCAGGAAAACATCAAAGAAGTCCTTAACAGCCTCACTCAGAGCCCTGAAATTGATTACATAATCGTTTTTGATATCAAAGATAAAGAAATATCAAGGTTGCAGAGGTCCAAGGCTTTTCAGCTTTCCGCCGAAGAAATCAGGAAAACTGGCTTTGTGCAGAACAATCAATTCTGGAATCTTTATACCGAAATAAAACAACAAGGAAATCTAGTTGGCCACCTGGCTTTGGGCTTCTCCTTAAAAGAATTACAGCACCAGATTTACCATATAAGAAAGATAATCTGGATAGCCTCTTTCTTTATCTTTGCCCTCGGTCTTGGAATTATCTACTTCTTAAGCCTACTGATAACCAGGCCCCTGCGCTACATGACCAGAGCGGTGACCGAAATCGCCGCAGGCAATCTTGAACAGAGGGCCGAGGTCAAAACCTCCGATGAGGTCGGAACTCTGGCCAGAAGCTTTAATTCTATGGTGGAGCAACTGCACAAGACTATGGATAGCCTGGAAGAAGCCCGGGAGAACCTGGAAAAAAAGGTTGAGGAGCGGACCTTAGAGCTAAAGCAACAGGTTGAGGAAAAAGAGGCCATCGCCAAAAAGCTAAAAGAAAGCGAGGAGCTTTTCCGGAGCATGGTGGAAACCCTGGGCGAAGGAGTGGTTATCGTTGATCCTCAAGAAAACTTTATTTTTGTCAATCAGGCCGCCCGCCGGATTTTCAACGACTATGAAGAAAAACTTGAAGGCCGCAACCTTAAAGAATTTACCAGCCCCAGTCAATATGAATTGATCCGGCAACAGACGGCACGCCGCAAGCAGGGCTTCCGCGATGTCTACGACCTGGAATTGACTCTTGAGGACGGAAGCCAAAAAACGGTCATTGCCAACGCCGCTCCCCGTTTTGACCCTGACGGCAATTTTATTTCCATCCTGGCAGTTATGACTGATATTACGGAAAGAAAAAAAGAAGAGCTGGCTCTCACCGAAGCCAAGCAAAAGCTGGAAAAGGTCATCTCTGAGCTGGAATTGAGAAACGAAGAAAACAGGTTATTGGTAGCCATGGGCGATTCTTTTCAGTTGGCCAACTCAGAGAAAGAAGCCGTAGAAATAATAAAATCGTATGCCTTGAAGCTTTTCCCCGGCGACGGTTTCCTCCTGTATTCCCGACAGGAACAAGAAAAATTCTTGCAACTGGTGGCTTCCTGGAATCATTCTCTTCCGGCTGAAGGGGTGATAGACTTGAACGATTGCTGGAGCTTGAGAAAAGCCTCGCCCAATTTCTTTATTGACCAAGAAAAAGATCTGCTCTGCCCTCATCTTAAGACTTCAGTTCATACAGATAATCCCGTTGCCTGCCTTCCCCTCTATTCTTCTGGAGAAACCCTTGGGCTGATGGTGGTATTCTGCTGCCAGGGAAAAGAAGCCAGAGAGCCCTTTGAGCAGCTGGAAGCTGCTATGAAGGTTAAAAAACAGCTTCTGCTGAGTTTTGCCCAGCGGGTTTCTATGTCCCTGGCCAATATCAGACTGCGGGAATCGCTCCGGGAGCAATCAATACGAGACCCGTTAACCGGGCTTTATAACCGCCGCTACCTGGAAGAAACCTTAGAAAGGGAATTATTCAGGGCCAAGAGAGCAGGTCAGCAGGTGGCCGTCATCATGCTGGACATAGACTATTTCAAGAAAATCAATGATTTCTATGGGCACGACGCCGGCGATTTTGTCCTTCAAACCATCGCTCAGACCTTGAACAAGTCCGTCCGGGCTGAAGACATCGTCTGTCGGTTAGGCGGTGAAGAATTCACCGTCATCCTGCCAACTCTGCCCCTGGAAAAAGCCATAGCCAGAGCCGAGTTAATTTGTAATTCAGTAAGACATCTGGAAATAAACTTTGCCGGAACTCTTATCAGAAAAATTACCATTTCCGCTGGCGTGGCGGCTTACCCTGACCACGGTGAAAAATGGAAAGAAATAATCCAGGCAGCTGACCTGGCTTTGCTGGAAGCCAAAAACGAAGGTCGGGACAGGGTCAAGGTGGCCCGTAAATTGGGCAGCTAAAAATGTTAAAAATTTATGATGAAAAAGAACGGCTGATGAAAATTCTCCATAAAATCTCGCCCTATCAACGACGAGGTGAAAAATGAGAAGCCTTAAAATACTGTGGTCAAAATGGGAAAAAAGGATTAAACACCCTGTTTACCTGGTTTCTCTGGCAGTAGTAATCCTAATCATGCTGGCTGGCCACAACTATTACCGCCAGGAAGCAAAAAGGGTTAAAGAGAGAGTGTTCAATGAAATCTCCAGCGTCGCTCAGCTCAAAGCGCAGCAAATCAGGGACTGGCTGGATAATAGAAAAGCTGATGCTGAAGTTTTGAGCAAAAGCAAGTTTTTTGCTCCCAATCTGATCGCTGTAATCCAGAAACCAGACCCCATGGCTGTGACCAGAATAAGGGAGCGACTGGAGCTTATGGCCGAAAATTACAAATACAGCCGTATTCTTATCATAGATGACAGAAAGAATGTAGTTTTGAGCTACGGAGCAGAAGCACCAAGCCAGCTTTCGCCAGATCTTATTCAGGCTATAGAACTGGCTGCCAAGCAGCGCCAGGTTATTAACACTGACCTGCACCAGCATGAAGAAAACGGCCCTGTTCATCTGGATGTGGTAGCACCTTTCTGGGACCCGGACGACCCAGAAAAAATAGTTCAGGCCTTCATTGTGCTGACTGCTGACGCTGAATTGTTTCTTTTCCCGGTGATTCAAAGATGGCCCTATCTTTCAGATACAGCTGAAACCTTGCTTGTAAAAAGACTCGGCGAGGAGGTAGTTTTTCTCAACGAGTTAAAGCACAAAAAAGATACAGCTTTAAACTTCCGTTTACCACTGAGCCAGAAAGAACTGCCGGCCGTGCAGGCGGCTCTGGGCCATTACGGGAGATATGAAGGAATTGACTACCGGGGAAAACCCGTCCTGGCTTTTCTAACCTCTGTGCCCAATACCTGCTGGGCCGTAGTCTCTAAAATGGACCGCCAGGAAGCCACGGCCGGCTTTCAGAAACGTTCATTCTTATTGATTCTTTTCCTTATCTCTTTGATAGTCGCTAATCTTCTGATTACAGAGCTCTTCTGGCAAAGACGGCAGAAAGTTAATTTTCAAAAAATGTACGAAGCCGAAGCCCGGGCCAGGGAAACCCAGCAACTTTTCCAAGTCCTGAGCGATTCGGCCATGGCCGGGGTCTACCTGGTGCAGGACGGTGTCTTTAAGTACGTCAACCGGTCGCTGGCCGAGATGTT
>JACIYK010000201.1 GCA_014359965.1 Candidatus Aminicenantota bacterium | reverse complement strand
AGATAGAAATTATTCCTTATGAAACTCTAGCTGAATTATTTGAGCCTCAGTATCTGGAGGATTTTCGGAAACGGGCCCTGAACCCGGAAAAACCGATGATGAAAGTTGGTGCTCAGAATCCAGACGTTTATTTTCAGGGAAGAGAAACGGTAAATAAATTCTACCAGGCCACGCCAGAGATTGTTCAGGAATACATGGATAAATTGGCAAAAGTTACTGGTCGGCAGTACCATCTGTTTGACTATTTTGGCGCTCCCGATGCCGACAAGGTGATTGTCATCATGGGGTCTGGTGCCGAGACTGCAGAAGAAACGATAAATTATCTGAACAAAAATGGTTATAAGGTGGGCTTAATCAAGGTTCGCTTGTATCGGCCTTTCTCGGTTGAGGCTTTTAATAAAGTTCTTCCTCAGACTGTTAAGAAAATCGCAGTTCTGGACAGAACCAAAGAGCCAGGAGCTATTGGCGAACCACTTTATCTGGATGTAGTTTCTGCTCTTAAAGGCCGTGATATTACCATAATCGGCGGACGCTATGGGTTATCTTCCAAAGAATTTACTCCGGCCATGGTCAAGGCTGTTTATGATCATCTGGATGGAGCCTGTTTCCATGGCTTCACTGTGGGTATTGAAGATGACGTTACGCATCTTTCTCTGCCGATTGGCCCGGTTCTGGAAACTGAGCCCGAAGGAACAGTAAGATGCAAGTTCTGGGGGTATGGTTCTGACGGTACTGTTGGAGCCAACAAGAACTCTATCACCATCATCGGAGACAACACTGACCTTTACGCTCAGGGCTATTTTGAATACGATTCCAAGAAATCCGGTGGCGTAACCATTTCTCATCTGCGTTTTGGTAAACACCCGATTAAATCAGAATACCTGATAACCACGGTGGATTTTGTCGCCCTGCACAAACCGGCTTATATTGGACGTTATGACATTCTTGAAGGTATCAAAGAAGGCGGCATTTTCTTGTTGAATTCTCCCTGGAAGAAGGAAGAAGTTTTTGAAAATCTGACCGAAGACATGCAGAAAACCATTATCGAGAAAAAGATTAGGGTCTACAACATAGATGCCTTCAAAATCGCTCAGGAAGTCGGCTTAAAGAACAGAATTAACACCATCATGCAGGTCTGTTTTTTCAAAATCTCCGGCGTTCTGCCAGAAGAGCAGGCCATTGACCTGATTAAGAAAGCCATTTACAAGACTTACCACAAGAAGGGTGAAGATATCGTGAAAATGAACCTGGCTGCTGTTGACAGAGCGTTGGAAGCGCTGGAAGAAGTCCCGATCCCAGATAAAATTACTAAATCCGCTCCGGTGCCGCGCCTGATACCAGAAGATGCGGATGATTTTGCCAAGAGTGTTATTGAACCTATCATGCACTTTAAGGGCAATAGCATTCCGGTTTCCAAGATGCCCTATGATGGACGTATTCCCACCAATACGGCCAAACTAGAAAAAAGAGGTATAGCCGAGATGGTGCCTCGCTGGCTGCCAGACAAGTGCATCCAGTGCAACCAGTGTGCCTTTGTTTGTCCACACGCGGCTATTAGACCAAAGCAAATACACCCTGATGATTTGAAAAACGCTCCTCCCACCTTTGAAACTCTTGTTTCTAACACCAAGAATGATAAAAATCTTAGATACAGGTTACAGGTTTACATCGAAGACTGCGTGGGCTGCGGTGTCTGTGTAGAAAGCTGTCCGGTCAAGGAAAAGGCTCTGGTTATGGTTCCTTTAGCTGAAGAAAGAGCAGCTGGCCAGAATGAAAACGAAAAATTCTTTGAGAGCCTGCCTGATTCTTACCTGGATGGGGTAAGAGTTGACACCATCAAGGGCTCGCAGTTTCTGACGCCGCTCTTTGAGTTTAGCGGCGCCTGCGCTGGTTGCGGAGAAACCCCCTATATCAAGTTGGCCACCCAGCTTTTTGGCGACCGGATGATAATCGCTAATGCCACCGGTTGCTCTTCTATTTATGGCGGGACTTTCCCGATTTCACCCTATGCTAAAAACAAAGAAGGGAAAGGGCCGGCCTGGGCTAACTCTCTGTTTGAAGATAATGCTGAGTATGGCTTTGGTATGAGGTTAGCTGTTGATACTATCAGACGTCAGCTCTGGGCTAACATGGAAGCTGCTATAACTGCAGGTACTTTGCCTGAACTGGTTGAGGCTATGCAGAAGATGAAAGAGCTCTGGAACGATAAGAGTGAGGCTGCCAAAGCGACAGCCAGAAAGATTCAGGAATTGTTGCCCAAGGCACTGGCTAAGAATGATGTGGCCAGGCCTTATCTGACCAAAATAGCAGAGTTTCAAGACTATTTTGTTGATAAAAGCATCTGGTGTATCGGTGGTGATGGCTGGGCTTATGATATTGGCTACGGTGGTCTCGACCATGTTATTGCTATGAACAGAAACGTCAACCTGCTGGTTCTGGATACTGAAGTTTATTCCAACACCGGTGGTCAGGCATCCAAGGCCACACCAACCGGGTCCAGGGCCAAGTTTGCATCTGCCGGTAAGAAGACAATTAAGAAAGACCTCGGTCGCATGGCTATGAGTTACGGGTATGTTTACGTAGCTTCTGTGGCCATGGGAGCTAACATGAACCAGTGTCTGAAAGCTTTCCTTGAAGCCGAAGCCTATGACGGTCCTTCTATAATCATTGCTTATTCACCCTGTATCAACCACGGAATTGACATGAGCAAATCGCAACAGGAAGAAAAACTGGCCGTGGATACTGGCTACTGGGTACTCTACCGCTATAACCCTATGCTGGCTCGGGAAGGGAAGAATCCCTTCATCCTGGATTCCAAAGAACCCAAGCTTGACTACGAAACTTTCTTGAAGAATGAAATCAGGTACCGTTCAGTTCTTCAGGACTTTCCAGATATCGCTAGGAAACTGTTTGCTCAGGCAGCTGAAGAGGCCAAGAAGCGGTTTGAATATTACAAAAAGCTGGCAGAAGGTTAATTTTTCTTGATAACCAGAGAAAAAGCCTGTTCTGGCTGGAGTGAAGATTTTATCAGAGAATTGAGGGAATCTTGATTAACAGCTAACAGGTTGGAGAAGAAGGAATTAAAGAATTCCATAGGCAGGTTGTTGGTGACAAAAGTCGCCAGCCGATGAAGCCGGGAATCACGGTTGAATGATTCCCGGAAAAAAGACTGGTGGGCCAGCAACTTGCCTTTTTCTATTTCTTCGGCAGAAAGACCTCGTTCGTAAAGCTCAAGAAAAACCTGAAGCAAGTCTGAATGGGCTGTTTCTGCCAGCTCGGGTTCAGTTTCCAGGTAGGCAAAAAGTATCATTTTTTGTCCGATTATTTCCAGTCGGCTGTTTACGTTGTAAGCATAAGCTCTATCGTGTCGCAGGTTCCAGAGGAGACAACCGGGGCCTTCTCCGATGATTTTTTCCAGAACATAAGCTGCAGGATAGATAGAATGGAGGTCTCCTTTTAGCACAAATCCCACCAGGATGGCTGCCCCGTGGGGGCCTTCATATTTCACTTCTGGGCTTTCTGGTCTGATGCTTTTTTCTATTTTCGTGGAAAAAGAAGAGGTGTCTTTTTTGGGATTAACAAAATATTTTTTTATCAGGTCCAGGATTTTTTCTTTTTTTAATCCCGAAATAATGGCCAGAGATATTGTCTCCGGGTTCATCAGATAGGAGTAGAAAGTACTGATGTCTTTCTTGTTGATATTTTTGAGAGCTAGTTTGCCACCAAAAGCTGAGTGAACGAAGGAAGAAGAAGGCCAGATTTTTCTAAGGAGAAGAAGCCGGCCTATGCTTAACAGCCTGGTTCTCTCTTTCCTTTCTTCTACGGCCATAATTTTTTTAACGGCCTCAATCCTGAGTCCTGAAAAGAGCGGCTGGTTTAGGTTTTGGAAGACGATTTTTAATGCTATTTCCAGGCTAGAGTTAAGGGAGTCTAATTGAATAAAAGAATAGTCAGGCGTGGTCCCAGCTTTCAGGTTAATTCCATTTTCTTCCATTTGAGCTATTTTTTCTTCATCCGGAAGTTCGACCATTAGTCTGGTAGTTAGATAGGCTAGCCCTGGTTTAAAGGTTGGTTCCAGGCTCTGACCCCCAGGAAAGATAATCAGCATGGTGGTATTCGAGGTATCTGCTTCGTATTGGTAATATGTGTTTAAAGCAGTTCCGGTAAGCTTTTCAAAATTCAGAGGCTGAGGAAATAATTCAAATGAGAAAATTATTAGAAGAAAACTTATTAAAATGTAGGTTTTCTTAATAGCCTTTTTCTGGCTCATTTTTCCTCAGGATTGATAATGACCCAGACTGGTTTACCCTGATTGAAATAACGGTGGGCAATTTTTCTTAGGTCAGAGCTTCTAACTTTTT
>JACIYK010000200.1 GCA_014359965.1 Candidatus Aminicenantota bacterium | reverse complement strand
GCTGGTAATTCGTGAGGATGATAAGCCAGAAGTTATTAGAGAGAGATATAAAGTTTATCTGGAAACTATAAAGCCCTTAGTTGAGCATTACAGCCGGAAGAAGGTGCTTTTTCAAATAGACGGGCAGAACTCAGCCGAAGAGATCTTCAGAATGATAAGTTCTATAATAGACCAGAGACTGGCAGAAGTTAACGGAGTACAAAAGGACGCATGATTATACTGAAATCGGAAACCGAGATTGAGATGATGCGCAGAAGCAATAGAATTGTAGCTAGAATTCTGTCTGAATTGAAGAAAATGGTGAGGCCGGGAGTGAAAACCAGAGAGCTTGATGCTTATGCGGAAATGAGAGCGAGAGAAATGGGAGCTGTACCAGCTTTTAAGGGTTACCATGGTTATCCGGCTTCTCTGTGCGTCTCCATTAATGAGGAAATAGTTCATGGTATTCCTTCAGAACGAGAGCTGAAAGAAGGCGATATAGTCAGCCTGGATTTCGGCGTGATTTATAAAGGCTTTTACGGTGATGCAGCTATCACTTTACCGGTGGGAGAAGTTTCTGAAGAGGCAAGAAAGCTTATTGAGGTGGCTGAGCGTTCTTTCTACTGCGGTCTCGAGCAAGTGAAAGAAGAAAACAGACTGTCGGACATTTCAGCAGCAATCCAGACAGAAGTAGAAAAACATGGTTTTTCGGTTATTCGGGCTTTTGTCGGACACGGCATAGGAAGGAATCTCCACGAAGAGCCCCAGGTGCCGAATTTCGGACTACCCGGTCATGGGCCAAAGTTGAAAAAGGGTATGACTCTTGCCATAGAGCCGATGATCGCCGCAGGCCACTGGGAAGTTGAAGTGTTGGCTGATGGTTGGACGGCTGTAACCAGGGACCGGAGTTTAGCTGCGCATTACGAACACACGGTAGCTTTAACCGAGAATGGAGCGGAGATTCTTTCCATAGATGGACCGGAAGCAGAAGAGTCGGCAGCTTCAGGGAGTTTGGCCAATGCCTAAGCAGGACGTCTTTGAAATTGAAGGAGTTGTGCTGGAAACTCTTCCCAACGCCATGTTTAAAGTGGAACTGGCCAACAAGCATGTCATCCTGGCTCATATCTCCGGCCGAATGAGGAAGAATTTTATTCGCATCCTGCCGGGAGATAGGGTGCTGGTGGAGATATCGCCTTATGATTTGACCAAAGGGCGAATCACATACCGGTTCAAGTGAGGTGTAAGATGAAGGTCAGAGCATCTGTTAAGAAAATTTGCCGGAACTGTAAAATTGTCCGGAGGAAAGGGGTAGTCAGAGTTATCTGCTCTAACCCCAAACATAAACAAAGACAAGGATAAAAGAGGAGACCATGGCAAGAATAGCAGGTATCACATTACCACCTGAAAAAAGGATTGAAATCGGGTTAACCTACATCTACGGGATTGGTCGGTCCAAAGCCAACAAGATACTGGAAGAGGCCAAAATTGACAAGAACAAGAAGGTGAAAGAGCTGACAGAGGATGAGATTAACAAAATTCGCCAGATCATAGAGAAGAGAGAAAAGATTGAGGGTGATTTGCGGAAAGAAGTGGCCATGAACATCAAGAGGCTGATCGACATCGGCTGCTATCGCGGGATGAGACACAAAAGGAATCTTCCAGTCAGAGGACAGAGGACCAGAACCAATGCTAGGACAAGAAAAGGTCCTCGTGGTCACACGATTAAGAAATTGAAAGAGAAGAAAGCTTAAATAAGGGAGAAGTGACATGCCCAAGGCCAAGACTAAAAAGAAAAAAGTTAAAAGGGAAGTAACCTACGGGGTGGCGCATATTCAGTCCACCTTTAACAATACCATCATTACCATTACCGATCAGCAGGGTAATACTATCTGCTGGGCTAGTTCTGGCACCTCTGGTTTTAAGGGAGCCAGAAAAGGAACCCCTTTTGCTGCTCAGCTGGCGGCCAAAGAAGCGGCTAACAAAGCCAAGGAATATGGAGTGCGGTACGTTGATGTCCGGGTTAAGGGGCCAGGAGCCGGACGGGAATCGTCCATCAGGGCTCTGCAGGCAGCCGGTCTGGAGATTAAATCCATTCGGGACGTAACTCCAATTCCTCATAATGGTTGCCGGGTGAGAAGAAGGAGAAGAGTATAAGGTTTAAAGGAGACAAGATATGGCCAGATATCAAAAACCAGATTGTCGGTTGTGCCGAACGGAAAGAACTAAGCTTTTTCTTAAGGGTAATAAATGTCTGACAGATAAATGCCCTCTGGAAAGACGTCCGTTTGCTCCCGGTCAGCATGGCCGGATGAGAAAGAGAGTGCTGGGGTATGCCCTGCAACTGCGGGAAAAGCAAAAACTGAAAAGATATTACGGTATGTCAGAAAGACAGTTTCGGCTGTTCTTCAAGAGAGCAGAGAAGCAAAAGGGCGTCACAGGTGAAAATTTGCTGGTGATGCTGGAAAGAAGGTTGGACAACGTAGTTTACCTGCTAGGCCTTGCCCTTTCTCGTTCTCATGCCCGTCAGATGATTACTCATGGACACATTAAGGTCAATGAGCGCAAGGTAACCATACCTTCTTACCTGGTCAAAGAAGGCGATGTCATCAGTTTGAAAGAAAAAACTGCTCAGAATGAAAACTTCCAGGCGATAGTTGAAGCCAACAAAAACAGGACGGTTCCTGGCTGGCTGCAGGTTGATTGGGATAACCTGCAGGGCCGCGTAGTTTCTATGCCGACCAGGCAGGATATCACCATTCCGGTGGAAGAGCATCTGGTGGTTGAGCTTTATTCGAAATAAAAAGGAAGGAAAAAAGGTTCTAATAACCTTCCTTAAAAGGAGGAGCCATGGCAGAACTTGGTTTCCAGAGACCAAGATATTTAGAATGTGATTATGAAACTTTAACTAATACCTATGGTCGGTTTCAAGCGCAGCCTTTTGAACGTGGTTATGGAATAACCATAGGTAATTCTTTAAGAAGAATATTGCTTTCTTCCATCCCCGGAGCGGCCATTACAGCCGTCAGGATTGCAGGTGTTTTACACGAATTTTCCACCATTCCTGGGGTGAGAGAAGATGTAACCCATATTATTTTGAACCTTAAAACTATTCCGCTGAAATTGAAAGTCAATGAGCCTAGAAGAATGACTCTAAAAGTGGAAGGTCCAGCTGAAGTTAAGTCCGGAGACATAGTGCATGATTCTGATGTGGAAATACTGGATCCTAACATTCTTATTGCCACTCTTGATACTGACGGTAAGCTGGATATGGAAATGGTAGTAAAGAACAACCGGGGTTACATCACCGCTGACCAGAATCTGGACAGTGACCTGAGCGTGGATTTTATTCCCCTGGATTCTTCTCATTCTCCCATTCTCAAAGTGAACTATACGGTAGAGCCAGCCCGTGTGGGCAAGAGAATAGATTACGAAAGCTTAACGCTGGAAATCTGGACCAATGGGGCTATCAGACCGACTGATGCCCTCTCTCAGGCTGCCAAGCTCATGAGAGACCATCTGAGTATATTCCTGAATATCGTGGATGAACCTGTAGAAAAGGAAGCCATGGTTCCTAAGAAGGAAATTCCATATATGGATAAAGTAGAAACACTGGCCAATACTATAGACCATCTGGAGCTTTCCGTACGAGCCAATAACTGTCTTAGAGCAGCAGGCATAACTTATGTCTATGAACTGGTGCAAAAAACAGAGGAAGAACTCCTCCGGACCAAGAACTTTGGACGCAAATCCTTAATGGAAATTAAGGAAACCTTAAACCATCTGGGACTTGGCTTGAACCTTGAACTGCATCCTAAATTGATAGAGCAGATTCAAGCAGCCATAAAACAGAGCAAGACAGATAAGGAGCTTGAAGCATGAGACATCAAGTCAAACGCTATCAATTAAGGAGAAATACAGCCCATAGACGAGCCCTGTTGAGAAATCTGGTTACTTCTCTTTTGGAGAAAGAAAGAATTAAAACCACTCTGGCCAAGGCCAAAGCCGCCAGACCGATGGCAGAAAAAATGATCACCTTAGGAAAAAGGGGAACGCTGGCAGCCAGGCGTCAGGCTTTGGCTTACATAATTAAAGAATCTGTAGTACAGAAGCTTTTCGACGAACTAGGTCCGAGGTTTAAAGAAAGACCAGGAGGTTATACTCGCATCGTTAAACTTGGGCTTCGTTCCGGCGATGGTGCGCAGATGGCCATGCTGGAATTATTAGGTGCTGAGTACAAGAAAAAAACCAAGAAAAAGGAAAAAAGTAAAGAAAAAGAAAGCAAGTAATTATTTAGTTCGGCAGTGAGAGAAAAGGCTTCCGCTGGTAGCGGGAGCCTTTTCTATTGTAGAAAGAAAAATCGGCACTTAGCCATCGCCTTTCTTTTAG
>JACIYK010000020.1 GCA_014359965.1 Candidatus Aminicenantota bacterium | reverse complement strand
GCCGTCGTCGCCCAGGCGATCGGCGCCATGAGCGGCATCGAGCAGTCCTCGGCCGAGATCACCAAGATCATCGGCGTGATCGACGAGATCGCCTTCCAGACCAACCTGCTCGCCCTCAACGCCGGCGTCGAGGCGGCACGTGCCGGTGAGAGCGGCAAGGGCTTTGCCGTCGTCGCCCAGGAAGTGCGGGAACTCGCCCAGCGTTCGGCCGCCGCCGCCAAGGAGATCAAGGAACAGATCTCCAAGTCGTCCTCGCAGGTGCAGAACGGCGTGCAACTGGTCGGCGAGGCCGGCGAAGCGCTGAAGCGCATCTCCGACCAGATCAAGGCGGCGAGCGACATCGTCACCAAGATCGCCCATTCGGCGTCCGAGCAGGACACCACGCTGCGCACGATCTCGTCATCGATGAACCAGCTCGACGCCGCGACCCAGCACAATGCGGCCATGGCCGAGGAAACGACCGCCTCGGCCGAAGCCCTCGCCAACGACACGGAAGAACTGCTGAACCTGATCCGCGGCTTCCGCGTCTCCGGCGCATCGCAGTCGGCTTCGCTCAACGGCATGGCCCAGCAGATGAGGCGCGCCGGCTGAGGTTTTCGCGCCACCAGAATTCAAAGACCGCCGGAGGCAACTCCGGCGGTCTTTGCCATTGACGGCGTTGGATTCAGAACTCGGTGCCGTCCTCGCCATCGAGATGCGCGACCAGCGCATCGATTTCGCGATCGGAATAGACCGCGATGCCGGCCCGGCGCATCAGGGCCGCCGTGACGCCATGGCCCGGATGCCGGACGGCGGAAAAACTGCCGTCATAGATGAAGCCGGAGCCGCAGGACGGGCTTCCGTCGATCAGGAGGGCAAAGGCACAGCCATTGGCGCGGGCGAATTCGACCGTCTGGCGCCCGCCCTCGACAAAAGCGTCAGTCACATCGCGCCCGGTGTTCTCGACCACCCGCGCCCGCCCCTCGATCACGTCCTCGCCACAAAGCCCGTCCTCGATCTCGGCTGGAGGACGCGGGGTGGGCAGGCCTCCGGCCTGTTCCGGGCAAAAGCCGACAAGCCGCCCCCAAGCCTGCCAGCGGGCTATCGCGGGGTGGGATAGAGGTTTGCCCGTGCCGTCATAGCGAACCGGGCGACCGAGCAGGCAGGCGCTGATCAGGATCTTGGGGGCAATCACGTCTCCCCCAGACGGCGTGCGACATCGCTGTTTTCGTGAAGAATTCTGATCACGTCGATGCTGCCCTGCCCCTTCTCGGTATAGAAGATCAGGTGATGCGCCACATGGAAACGCCTATAACCTGGACGGATCCGGTCCATCTTCCTGCCAATGCGCGGATTGGCCGCCAACATGTCCAGGCCTTGCAACAGGTCGCCAAAATAGGCTTCGGCCTGCTGCGCTGACCACGTATGGGCAGTATAGGTCCAGATCTCCTCCAGATCCTGTTCCGCCGCCGGACTAAGTCGGTACGCCATCACGAATGGCGCTCACGCATCCGTGCAAGGAATGCCTCACGATCGAAAGGGCGGGGCTCGCCGCTGCGCTCGCCTTCGATCAAGGCCTCGCGCAGTTTCTCGATCTTCAACTGCTCCTCTTCGAGCAGCCGCAGTCCTGCCTCGACCACGGCCTCGGCGGATTTGAAACGGCCGCTCTCCACCTGCGTGTCGATAAAGCTGTCGAAGGGCTCGCCGATCGTGATTTGAACTGGCTTGTTCATGGGACTGCTCCTCGAAAGCTACAAACCGCAGTATCACAAAGCTACCACAACGGGCGAACCAAGACAAAGCCTCGGGCCGACCATGCCCCGGTCGGCCCTTCGCTTCAGATTCAGGCTCAGGCGTTCGGCGCCTCGATCCGCCCGCTGGATCGATTGGCTCCGCTTATGCGGATCTCCGTCTCACGATACGATTTTGGAGAAGTCGGCCACGGTGCCGGTGGCTTCGCGGATCGCCTTGAGGAGAGCCAGGCGGTTGGCGCGGATGGCGGCATCCTCGTCGTTGACGAGAACGTCGTCGAAGAAGGCGTCGACCGGGGCGCGCAGCGTCGACAGCGCCTGCATGGCCGAGCGGAAGTCTTCCTTCGCCACCGCGTCGGCGGCTTCGGCGCTGGCGGTCTTGATCGCGGCAAACAGCGCCTTTTCCGCATCGAGCGTCAGCAGGGCGTCCGACACGCCGTCGGCGACGACGGTGCCCTTCTTCTCTTCGGCAGCGAGCAACTGGGTCGCGCGCTTGGTGCCGGCGAGCAGGTTGATTCCGTCTTCCGAGGTGATGAAGGCGGTGAGCGCCTCGGCGCGGCGGGCGACCATCAGCAGGTCGTCGGCCTCGGGGGTGAGTACCGCGTCGATGATGTCGTGGCGGGCGCCCTGGTCGCGCAGGTAGACCTTCAGGCGGTCGTGGAAGAAGGAGAGGAGGTCGATGACGACTGTCGCAATAGATCCGACGTCGAAGCCAGCAGGATCCTTTACGAGGTCCCGTTCTTCGAGTTCCGCGAGACGGTTTCGTTTTTCTGACGACAGGCCCGAAAATTCTGCCTCGACCTCAAGGTCAACTTTTTCGTCTACGGGAGCGACCCACCGGCTATGAGCAACAATCGCTCCCGCGGAGTTCAGCTCCTTCAGCAAAGCCAACCGAACATTGCGCTCCAAGATCATCCGCACCACGCCGAGCGCCGCGCGGCGCAGCGCATAGGGGTCCTTCGAGCCCGTCGGCTTTTCGTCGATCGCCCAGAAGCCGGTGAGCGTATCGAGCTTGTCAGCGAGCGCGACGGTCAGGCCGACCTTGTCTTCCGGCAGGCGGTCGGAGGGGCCGTTCGGCTTCCAGTGGTCCTCGATGGCGGCGGCGACGGAGGCGTCTTCGCCCTGCAGGAGCGCATAGCGGCGGCCCATCAGGCCCTGAAGCTCGGGGAATTCGCCGACGGCCTCGGTGCGAAGATCGGCCTTGGCCAGCACCACGGCGCGATCGACGAGCGCCGCGTCGGCACCGACGATCGGCGACAGTTCCTTCGCCAGCGCGCGGATGCGGGCAACACGCTCGCCTTGCGTTCCAAGCTTGGCGTGGAAGGTGACGTTCAGCGCGTCGAGCTTGGCCATGCGCTGGTCGAGCGGCTTTTTCAGATCGAGGCCGAACTTTTCGGCCGAGGCCTTCAGCGTCTCAAGGTCCGGCAGGTCGCCCTGGTCGCGGGTCCAGAAATGCTTGGCGTCCGACAGGCGGGCGCGCACGACCTTGCCATTGCCGTGCATGATTTCCTTCCCGCCATCCTTCGCCTCGATGTTGGAGACGAGGACGAAATGGTTGGAGAGCTTTTCCGTCTCGCCATGCGGGCGGGTGACGAAGCACTTCTGGTTGGTCTTGATCGTCAGCCGGATGATCTCGGCCGGGATGGCCAGATAGTCCTGTTCGAAGGTGCCGAGGAGCACATGCGGATATTCGACCAGGCCGGAAACCTCCTCCAGCAGGCCCTCGTCCTCGACAAGATCGAGGCCGTTGGCGAAGGCGAGATTGGCGGCATCCTGGGCGATGATCTGCTTGCGACGCTCGGCGTCAAGGATCACCTTGGCCTTTTCGAGGCTCGCCACATAATCGTCGAAGCGGCGCACCGTGATCGCAGCCGGCGCGTGGAAACGGTGACCGTACGTGACATTGCCGGCGGTGATGCCGTCGATCTCGAAGGGGATGACGATGGTCTCGTCATGGTCGGTGCCGAAGGTGCAGACGATCGATTGCAAGGGGCGCACCCAGCGCAGCGCTTCCGAACCCTTGCCCTCGATGCCGGCGAAGGTCGACCCCCTGGGCATGGAGGCGGCGCCGGAGCGCATCGACTTCGGCCAGGGGAAGGTGCGGATGATGCCCGGCATGACGTCGGCGACGATCGCGTCGGCGGCGCGGCCCGGCTTGTCGAGATAGGCGACGTAGAAATCGCCCTTCTTCGGATCGGTCTTGACGATCGCCTGGTCGATGGAGGAGAGCCCCGCGCCGCGCAGGAAGCCGTCAATCGCCTGTTGCGGCGCGCTGACGCTCGGGCCCTTCTTCTCTTCGCGAATGTCGGCCGACCGGGCAGACAGCCCGCGAATGTCGAGCGTCAGGCGCCGCGGCGTCCAGTATTCCCGCGCACCCTCGTAATGGAGGCCGGCCTCGACCAGCGCGTCGGTGACGAGCTTCTTCAGATCGCCGGCCGCCTTGCGCTGCATGCGGGCGGGAATCTCTTCGGAGCGGAGTTCGAGCAGAAGATCGGGCATCGGGACTGGCTTTTCTTTGGTTGCTTAGGCTGCGGCCGACTTAGCAAGCCCGGCGCAAAAAGTCATCCACACAAGCATGCAAAATGCGTCCCCGATCCGTGGAAATACGCTCTTGAGCCTAGGCGGCGCTCATCACCGGGATGGCGGCGATCTCCTCGGCCTTGGCGGCCGCCTGGACCTTCAGGTCGTAGCTGGTCTGGAGATTCATCCAGAACTGCGGGCTGGTGTCGAAAAAACGAGCGAGACGCAAGGCGGTGTCGGGCGTGAGCGCCGTCTGCTCCGTCACCAGCCGCTCGATACGGGTGCGCGGCACATTGAGCTTCTTGGCCAACCCACCTGCGCTGAGGCCCAGCGGCAAGAGAAACTCGTCTCTTAGAATTTCGCCGGGATAAACCGGCGGAATCAAGAACAAGCCAAGTCTCACGTTCTCATCCGACATTCAGTTGAAAAGGGCAAATCACCTTCCCGCTATAAGCGCCTGCTGCAGCAGTTCATTGCGAACCTTGTTCTTATGTTCTGAAACCATACCCGGAATGAGAAAAGCGTCAACCAATACCCAGATCCCCACCGCGATCAAGGCAATGGCACCAACGCCGACCGGCAAAAGAACTATGCCGACTATCGTAAACAACAGCATGGCAACCCCTGAACCATGGAATTAAATTGCTCCTTATAATCAGAAAGAGTAATAACATCTCCGTTGACGATGGCAACTATCTCTTCAACAATATCAGCCGGGAGAAGGACTGCAGAGAGGACCAGAGCCAGTAGTAAAAAACTTATTTTTTTCTTAAACATTGGTTTTCCTTTCCAGTTTAAAAGGCAGATTTTCTTCATATATTCTCCAGTGGTAGGTTTCTTTTAAATCCTCAACTTCTTTGTCTATTATCTCTTTAACCTTCTTCGCCCGCAAAAGGTTTCTTATCCTGGGCGCCGCTTCCTCCAGCTCCATCAGAGCTGGGGGTAATTTTTTATCCAGTCGGAAAATGTGGTAGCCATAAGGTGATTCAAAGACCTGAGAAACCTTCCCCTCTTCCAGGGCAAAGATCACTTTTTCCATATCATAAGGAAGGTCGCCTGGTTTGAAGAGGCCCATTACTCCGCCTTTGTAAGCATCCGGTGCTTCAGAATAATCCTTGGCCGCCTGATGGAACTCTTCCTCGGTGGCATTTTTCAATTTTTCCCGGAGTTTGATGGCCAGGTCACTAGATTTAACCAGAATTTGACTGACCCTGACTCTTTCAGTCACCAGGAAATCTTTCTTATGCTCCTGATAATAGTTTTTTACCTCTTCATCCGTAACAACCAAATCTTTTACTCTTTCTCTCTTGTATTTTTCTACAAGAAGGCTTTCAAGTAAGTTTTTATCTTCATATATACTCTGTGTCAGGTTCTGCTCAGCCGGGTAATCTCGTACCAAACGCCTGAGAAAAGCCTGCTTTTCATCTTCTGTGAGCTCCAGATTTTGTTTTCGGGCAGAATAAAGAATCAGCTTATCTTCCACAAATTGATTAAACAATTCGCTCAACACCTCGGGTGGAAGAAGTTCCCCATCATGGTTGATTTGCCTGACGTAAGACATGAAATCGCCCAGGGTATACCTGATTTCTTCTATTTCCAGCACTGGCTTTCCTTCCAGGTTCTGTTGCTGTTTTGCTAAAGCTTCTTTTTGAAAATAAGAATAGCCCAGATATAATGCCACCCCCACGACTAAAAGAAAGAGCACCAGAATTATAATTTTCTTCATCGTCTGTTATCTCAGTTGATTATAGTATACGAGTGGAGCTCCTTCAAGATAAACAGAGTCTGGTGTAAAAACTCCTTCTCATTTTCTGCCTGCAGGTTAAAGGTGATGAGCCCCAGCGGTGAAACACTGCCCGAGAAACGGCGCAGAAGGTTCTGCATCTTCTTCCAGACAAAATTCACCTCTGGCGGGAACTTAATCAGCAACCGGTTTCCGTGCCGGTCAATAGCTTTAAGCCTGGTTTTGTGAGCATAATACTTAATCTGGGCATAATAAAACAGGTTTTCCACCCCGCGCGGCAGAGGCCCAAAACGGTCAATCACCTCCTGTCTGAGCCGCCCGGCCTCTTCTTCACTTTCCAGGCTGGAAAGTTTTTTGTAAAGGTTTAGCCTCAGGTTAACCTGGGGGAGATAATCTTCTGGAATGCGGAAATCAACCTTCAGGTTAATCTCACATTTGACCTCTTCAATTTTTTCTCCTTTAAGCTCTCTTACGGCCTTTTCCAGAAGTTGCATAAAGTATTCATACCCTACCGCTTCTATGAAGCCATGCTGCCGGTGGCCAAGAATATTCCCGGCTCCCCTGATTTCCAGGTCCCGAGCCGCCAGTCTGAACCCTGAACCCAGCTCGCTGAACTCCTTCAGCGCCTTTAACCTCTCTCTCGCCTGGGGAGTAAGTTCTACAAGCGGCGGTACCAGAAAATAGGCATAAGCCTGTCTGGAAGAGCGCCCCACTCGGCCCCGCAGCTGGTAAAGCTGGGCCAGACCATAGAGGTCAGCACGGTCTACAATGAGAGTATTCACCAGTGGTATGTCAATGCCGTTCTCAATAATGGTTGTGGACACCAGCACATTGTACTTTCCATTTATAAAATCCATCATTCTTTTTTCCAGCTCGCTCCCTTTCATCTGACCATGAATCGTTACCACCCTGGCCTGAGGAACCAGTTTTTGCAGATACTGAGCTATGCGGTCTATGTCTTCAATGCGATTATGAATGTAATAAACTTGGCCGTTGCGGTCTAATTCACGCTTGATGGCCTGAGCAATCAGCCGCGAGTTAAAGGGCGAAACAACCGTATGCACAGCTAGTCGGTCCCGCGGCGGTGTCTCAATCAGGCTGATATCTCTCAGGCCGCTGAGAGCCAGGTTTAACGTTCTGGGTATGGGTGTGGCCGTTAGCGTCAGCACATCTATGTTGGTTTTAAGTTGTTTAATCCTCTCTTTATGCCCTACACCGAAACGCTGTTCTTCATCTATGATAAGCAACCCAAGGTCGTGAAATTCCACATCCGAAGAAAGTAACCTGTGGGTTCCTATGATTATGTCCACAAACCCTTTCTTTAAGTCTTCAAGAATTTTTTTCTGTTCTTTTTTTTTCTGCAGTCTGGTGAGAGCTTCTATGCGCACCGGGAAAAGCATCATTCTCTGCCTGAAGGTTTGCAGATGCTGGGTGGCCAGGATGGTGGTGGGACAGAGGACGGCCACCTGCTTGCCGTCCATCACCGCTTTAAAAGCAGCTCTCATGGCAACTTCAGTTTTTCCATAACCAACGTCCCCGCAGAGCAGCCTGTCCATGGGCTGTGGAGATTCCATGTCCTTTTTTATTTCTTCAATGGCCCGCAGCTGGTCTTCAGTCTCTTCGTAAGCGAACATTTTGTCGAATTCTTTTTCCCACTGCCCTTCGGGACTGAAAGCTATGCCCTGGACCGTTTTTCTTCGGGCGTAAAGCTCGAGCAATTCCTGAGCGATTTCTTCTACTGCCTTTTTTACCCGGGCTTTGGTCCTGGCCCAGGTCTGGGTGCCAAGTTTATCCAGCTGGGGCGGTACTCCAGCTGAGCTGGAAAATTTTTGCACCAGGTTCAGGTCTTCAACCGGCACCAGCAAACGGTCGCCATCTCGGTAGATGAGCTCAATAAAATCGTGGGGGCTGCCGTCCACGTTTATCTTCTGCAGCCCGTTGAACTGACCTATACCATACTCGCTGTGAACGACATAATCCCCCTGCTTTAAGTCCTGGAATTGAGAGAAAAACAGCTTGCGCGGCTGGCGGCTGACCAGAACTCGTTCCTCGGTAAAAACGTCATGCTCGGCAAAAATAAAAATTTTTTGCCTCGGATAGCTAAACCCACGGCGCAAGCGGCCATCCACCAGGTTTATTTCTTCTCCTCGCGGTTTTTCCTCTACCGCAGAAAGAAGCCTGACGCTGATTTCGTTCTCTTGCAGAATTGATGCCAGACGGCCTCTCTTCCCGGGGTTGGAGATAAAAACATAGCAGAGGTCTCTTTCTTCCTGTCTTTTCTTAAGGTATTGAAGGAAAAAAGGCAGGCGGTTTTCAAACCTGGGTACTGGCTGGAAACCAAACTCAAACCGCGGCCGCTCGCCGTTTTCCGTCCACTCGCCGACAAGAAGTGCATGGTCTTTTATTTGCTGGTAAAAGTTCAGGTCAAAGATCTCTTCCGGATGAGGGTAAAAATGGCCGCTTCGGACCTGCTCTTCTCTAGCTTGCTTCCAATCGTCTAAAATTTCCTGCCACTCTTTTTCCACCACCTCTTCATCTTCAATCAGGTACAAAGGATTCTGGAGGTAATCTTTCAGCGGAACAAAATATTCTTTAAGCAGCAGCGCCAGGTAAGCTGCAGATGGGAAAATTTCTCCCTGTTCAAGAAGTTCGGACTTTTTCCTGAGGTCCTCCTGGCCACCGAGAAAATGCTTGATAAACTGAGAAAACTGCTGGATAAAATCCTTCCTGCCCGGGAATTCACGCAGAGAAGGAATTACCACCGTATCAACCCGGCGGACAGACCTCTGGGTAGAGGCATCAAATTCTCGGATGGAAGCAATCCTGTCTTCAGAGAACTCCAGGCGGAATGGCTTATCTGACCAGACAGAATAGATATCTACAATGCCACCACGGTAGGCAAATTCTCCAGCTGAAGCCACTAGGTCTTCTTTCACATAACCAAACTCTTCCAGTTTTTGCAGCACTTCCTGGCGTTCCAGCTGCCCGCCAGTTTCCACCTTCAGGAAAGAGGCTTCAAGTTCTGAAGGGCTGGGAACCGGTTTTAAAAGGCCGGGCAAATTGGTCAGAATGATGGGACTATGGCCGCGCCACAAACTGTAAAAAACTTTCATCCTGGAAGCTACAGCTTCCAGGGGGGCTTCCACTTCCATGTAAGGATCAGGACTTAAAGCCGGGAGGACCAGAGTTTCTCTTTCCCAGGAAAAAAGTTGCAGAAAATTATCAATTTCTCCTTTAAACTCATCTAGAGAACGGCTGGCCGGGACGACCATTACCAGAGGCCTTTTTACCTGGCTGGCGAGAAAAGAATAAAAATAGGGCTTGGCTTCATCCGTCAAACCGGATAAGAAAAGACAGTCCTCCCCCTTTTTTAATTTTTCTACCAGGGCCTTAAACTCTGGTAAATCAGCCAGAAAAAACAAACTCACATGCTTATTTTAGACGAGAGTGAAGAGAAGGTCTACGGCTGTCCAAATTAATTTTGTCGTCATTGTGCTTTTTGAAACTCTCTTTTCTTAAAGAACCAAGAATAAAGCCATCCGGCCAGGACCTCAAGGTCCAACTAGCCTTTACCCAAGGTAATACCAAAGGTACCCAACCTCTAACTGGCCATCTGCTTTAGTTCAATCTCGTTTTTCCCTGAGCCGGGTTTATCATAAACCAAACTTGTCCAGGTTGAGGAGGTTTTCAACAAGCCCGGTTTTTAACTCATTTTTTTATTTTTCTTCTTTTATTTTTCCAATTTCAAACAGAGGTTCTCCCTGGTTGCAGGGCGGTGTAGCGATAATGTAGAGAACCATGCCGGTAAAGGGAGCCATAACTTTTTCTAAGAGGTTACCAAAATAGTCAGTAATCACGCCCACAACTTCCCCTTTTCGAACATAATCCCCCATGCCTGCTCTTGGATAAAAAAGGCCATCATGGTTAGAATAGACCACCTCATATTTCTCCACCCAGACAGCCTCCTGGTTGAAGGCCACCTCACCGGGCAGCATCTTGAAATATTTCAGGATGTTCATTACCCCGCGCACGTTAGCCTCTACCAGCTTTTCATCCACCCGACCCAGAAATCCTGATTCTGTGGTGATGGCCGGCTTTTTACGCACAATGGCCGTGTTGCCAAGATAGCGGGAATTTTTTATATCCGGAGTTCTGGTGTTATCAATGATGATGTGCTTTAAACCAAAAGCCAGGGCCATGTCTTTAGTAACCACGTCCAGGTTTTTATCTCCGCTGAGCATCCAGTAAGTATAAGGAATAAGGGCTTCGTTTCCATCTCCACAGTGCATATCCAGGAGGGCATCAGCCCGCTCCACTATCTGTTCAGTCAGCACCGCAGCTATCCTCTGACTTTGCGTTCCTTTCGGGTCACCGGGGAAAACCCGGTTCAGGTTCTTCCAGTCATAAGGGTTGTAATAGATCGTCCGGCGTTGAAAAGCAGGCAGGTTGGCAATGTGAACCAGCACCAGTGTCCCGCTCAGCTCTTCGGGCCTAACCAGCTTTTTTACCCGGTAGAGAGCCAGGATCGGAGCGTATTCATAGGGATGAACACCGGCCACAGCTGCCAGCACCTTTCCTGGCTTCTGACCGTTAATGATAGTTACTGGAATGCGGGCAGCCGGGTCCAGGCCGGGCGGCACTTCCAGGTAACCACTTATTACTTCACCAGGTCTGGCTACCAGAGAACCAACGGTAAAAGGCTGGTTAACTCTGGCCTGAGAACTGGCCAGGGGCGGGAAAGCCAGAAAGCTCACCAGTAATACTAATAATAAAATCGTAACACTTTTAGCCCTGGCTAAGTTAATGGCCATTTACCCTCCTTTCCTCAATTTAACTTGCCTGTGTTTGTCAAAAATATTAACAGCCTACCTGAGGCTTCTTCCTCCGGCTAAAACAACTCATATCCCTGACTGATCTCTGGCTGAGAGAAGCCTTTTCACTTCTATTACCTCCCCATTTTCCAGAAGACACTTGTACCATTCTCGGGTCTGACCGCTGGAAACATCCAGAACCCGTTTCTCAGATAATACTTTAATCACCAGGATTCTTTTCCCCTGACGATGAACGGCCAGAGGTGTCTCCTGGCCGCGACCGCCGGCATAATATTCCACCTGGTCTATGTTTTCTTCCATATTTTGATTATACCTGTTTGGCTTTTATTTTTAAAATTATAAATTTGCCAGATGGTGGCTCGAGCAGTCTCTGGGTCTCCCAGTTTTAATGAAAAATTCACCGAAATAAAAAGTTCTTCGCTCAACAAAAATTAAAATGATATGAATCATTAATCGATAAATTTTCTGCACCTTTTCTTACCTCTTGTTTTTTTCATCCGTTTTGGTTTCAAGTAGCTGCTTTATTTTTTTTCGCTACTTTTTCTTTTTTTTATTCTTTTCTTTCTTATCTTTTCATTTTACTCTTTTTTTAGGTATTGAAAGCTTTTTGAAAAAATTCTATGAAGCGCAAGTTACCTGAATAAACTGGGCAGCAAAGCCAAAAAACTGCCAATCCTGTCATTCTGACTCCGCCCCTAGAACTAAAGACAGAAGCACCATATTGTCTTCTTCGCTTGAGAAAAAATAATTTGAAGCCTAGCCGGCAGAAAAATATAATGAACCTGTTGGAGGAAACATGAAAAGATTTTTGCTCATCAACTTACTTATAATCTTGGGCCTGACTTTAATCCTGCCGCTGGCTCCTCTAACTGCTCAGCTGGAAGAAATCAGGCTGACCGTCTTTTATCCTTCCCTCGGGACTGTGCGCAACCTTCAGGCCCTACGCGAGAAGGGATTTATTTCCATCCCCAAACTCAAAGTTACCGGCGTCTATCACGTAAAAGAGGCAACCAATTACGAAGAAGTCAAACGCTACGTAGCTGATAACAAACTTGACTGGTTCTCCTTTCACCCTGTTTCTACCGACCTTGACGGAAAAAACCTTTATCAGGCAAACCAGACCACTCCGGAATTTGAAAAAATACTTAAAAACTCGGATGGAATAATCTTTTTCGGCGGCCCTGACATTCCACCAGCTGTTTACGGAGAAAAAACCAGCCTACTGACCGTCATTGAAGACCCCTACCGGCACTATTTTGAATGTTCAGCCATTTTCCATTTGCTGGGGGGATATCAGGATGAAAATTATCAGCCGCTGCTGGAAAAGAAGCCTCAGCTTCCTGTACTGGGCATCTGCCTTGGAGCACAAAGCCTTAACGTGGCTACAGGCGGGACTCTAATTCAGGACATCTGGAGCGAAGTTTATGGCAAAAACACCGTTGAAGATATCATCGCCCTTGGACCGGATTTCTGGCACAACAACCCTTTTGTCAAGCTATACCCTATGGAAAGGCTCACTCACTATAACTTTCATTGGATAAAATTACTGCCAGATGGGTTTTTTGTCCGAGTACTTGGATTTTCTAAAAAAGACCGTCCCCGCATCCTCAGTTCTCATCATCAGGCCATAGAAAAGCTCGGCCGCGGCTTCAAGGTTGCTGCTCTTTCCCCCGATGGCCGCGTGGTGGAAGCCATTGAGCATACAAAATACCCAAACGTTCTTGGCATCCAGTTCCATCCGGAGAGCTACCGTCTGTGGGATGAAAAAATCTCTATCAGGCAAAAGCCTGAAGACACACCCGGTAGTTATTGGGATATTCTGAAAAATAACCCCCCGAGCCTGGAATTTCATCGAAGAATCTGGAAGTGGTTTTCAGACAGCATGCTCAGAGTGCATAATCAGAGCGCCAGAAACTGAGGCCAGCCAAACCTGAAAAACCATCCTGGGCAGGTAATCTAACTTCTGCCTCAGCACCGAGCAAATTTCTCTTGAGAAAAACTTCTTAAATTGTTATTTTAAACATACTCCATAAAGGAGGAGAAAAGATGCGTGAGGCCAACCTGTTTTTGCTTTCTATAACCTCTCTTTGCGCCATAATTCTTATGACGTCCTGTTCCCGACCTTCTTCTGGTATTCAGGGTAAAACATTTGGCGAAGACTTGGAGTTTTTAAAGAAACACACTCAAGTAATTACCCTGAGCTCGCCTGATGGACAGGCCATGGTGGCTATAAACCCTGACATTCAGGGACGGGTTATGACCAGCACTGCTGCTGGCCCTTCAGGATTAAGCTATGGCTGGATAAACCGCGACCTGATTGTTTCTGGCGAAAACAACCCCCACATCAACACTTTTGGCGGTGAAGACCGCTTCTGGCTTGGCCCCGAAGGCGGACAATATTCTCTGTTCTTTAAAAATGGCTCACCCTTTGACCTTGACCACTGGTTCACACCTGCACCCATTAATGAAGGCGGGTTTGACCTGATTTCTCACGATGGCAACCAGGTGGTCATGAAAAAGGAGATGAACCTGGTTAACTACTCTAACTTTGAATTCAAGATAAAAGTTGACCGCATTATCAGGTTGCTGGATAAAACTCAAGTAGAAACCCTGGGTATACCACTTTCCGATAAATTAAAATGGGTGGCCTTTCATTCCGACAACCAGATTACTAACATGGGTGACACACCGTGGAAAAAAGAGACTGGTCTGGTTTCCATCTGGATTCTGGGTATGTTCAACCCATCACCTGAGACTACAGTGGTAATTCCCTTTAAACCTGGTCCAGAAGAAGAACTTGGACCGGTGGTTAATGACGCATATTTCGGCAAAGTCCCTGCTGACCGACTGATAGTCAAAGATAAAGTGCTCTTCTTCAAAGCCGATGGCCAATATCGGAGCAAAATAGGCATTTCACCAAAAAGAGTTCTTCCCTTCCTTGGAAGCTACGATGCCGCCAACCAGGCTCTGACCATTGTCCATTTGACTCTGCCGGAAAATCCTGCCGAACATAGTTACGTTAATTCTATGTGGGAAATTCAGAAAGACCCGTACGCCGGAGATGTGGTTAACAGCTACAATGACGGGCCGACTACGCCGGGTGGAAAACCTCTGGGACCATTCTACGAACTGGAAACTTCCTCACCTGGTGCCCAACTTAATCCCGGCGAATCTCTGAGGCACGTTCATACAACCATCCATCTGCAGGGAGAAGAAAAAGAACTGGACCAGATTGCACAGAAAATATTCGGTGTAACCTTAGAAGAAATCAAGACAGCTTTTAAAAAATAAAAATTAACTATCGGCAAATAAGGAAAAAAAGATTGAAAAAAAAATTAATACCATAATAAATTGAAATATAATCAAGTCGGGCAACTTGCCTGCGCTGAGCAGTGAAACGAACCCAGCGCTGCCAGAAAAAATTTCCGGCCAGGGCTACTGGCTGAAGAGAGATGAACTTGCTGACAGACAAATTAGTTTTCCAGCTACCCCTTCAGCAGGCCTCCATTATGTTTATCAATCAATTCAGTGGGCTTTGATTATCCATTCTCTGCCTGTTTTCTCTGTCTCATGACTTAATCCTAAATTCAAAATTGCTGTAAAGGAAAGGAGCAAAAAATGAAAGTCATCATTCTTGGAGCTGGCCTGGTGGGAAGGGCCATGGCCCTTGACTTGGCCAGAGATAAAGAACTGAAGGTTTATGTGGCTGATATAAACCAGACCCGGCTCAACCAGCTTAAGATTGAAGGTCTTCTCACCTACACACAAGATTTAAGCCAGAAAGATAAACTGCAAGAGCTAATTGCTGATAAAGACCTAGTTTTAAACGCTATGCCCGGCTTTCTCGGCTACCAGACTTTAAAAACCTGCCTGGAAAGCGGAAAGTCTGTGGTGGACATAGCCTTTTTCCCGGAAGACCCCTTTAGCCTGAACACCCTGGCTCTGGAAAAAGGGGTTACCGCGGTGGTGGACTGCGGCGTGGCACCAGGCTTGAGTCACATACTGGCCACTTATGGTTTGAGTCATCTGGACCGGGGAGATTCTCTGACTATCTACGTGGGCGGGCTACCAGTTGTCAGACAGTGGCCTTTTGAATACAAAGCTGTTTTTTCTCCTTCTGATCTTATCGAAGAATACGTTCGGCCCGCCAGACTCAGAGAGAATGGCCGGTTAGTTTTCAAGCCAGCTCTTTCTGAGCCAGAACTGGTGGAAGTTGAAGGTCTGGGAACTCTGGAAGCATTTAATACCGACGGTCTGCGCACTTTGCTCAGGACGCTTAATATTCCTGACATGAAAGAAAAAACTTTGCGTTATCCAGGACACCGGGAAAAAATGCTTATATTGAAAGAAGCCGGGTTTTTTAGCTCTGAACCAGTGGAGTTCAAAGGTCAGAGCATTAAACCGGTTGAGTTTACCAACCATTTACTCTTTTCCAAGTTAATCCTTGGCCCGGGAGAAGAAGACATCACTATCTTGAAAGTTCTGCTTACCGGCGAAAAGGAAGGCCGCAAGGTTCAGCTTACTTATGAACTTCTTGATCGATATGACCGAAAGAACGGCATTCACAGCATGGCCCGGACTACTGGCTACACCGCTACTATGGTGATCAGAGCTATAAGTCTCGGACTGATCTCGGAGCGAGGTATTATCCCACCTGAATTCCTGGGAAAGAAGCCCGAGGTGTTTTCTTTCATTCGGCATGGGTTGGAAGAAAGAGGAATAACTATAAAAGAAAAAATAGAAAATCTCTCCTGAGTTCTCTTTTCTGAGCTCAGACAAAAAATTAGCCTGGACCCCACGTGGAGGCCTGATTGATTTTAATTAAAACAGATTTAAATGATCTTTCGTCCCTATATTCTTCTCAAGAAATACCTTTTATTTACTTTTATTTCTTTTGCTTTAGGTTGTTTTGCTTTATGTTTTATTTCTTGATTTTCTTGGTTTCCACCCAGTTTTCCAAAAACTTGATTTCTCCAGAAGCCGGCTTTTCCTGTTCGTTGAGCAACGATTCCACGATGGCTTTCAGATGAGCATAGGGCAGTGTACCAATTATCATCCGGTTATTGATGATCATAGTCGGAGTGGACCTTATGCCATACGGATATCTTTCTGAAGTTTTTTCATATTCTTTACCAGTTTCAATGATTTTTTTTACCAACTCTTTAGTCTTTTCATCAGTCAAAGCCGCTTCTACACCATATTTTCTGGCCAGAGCCAGACGCCACTCTGGATTCTTGGCTTTTTCAAAATTCCTGAAAATTTCATCGTGAATCTGCTGGAATTTTGACGGGTCATAAGCCGCTATATAAGCCAGCTCGCAGGCCCCGGGGTGTTTGTCTTTGTCCACCACATCGTTGCATTTCGCTTCCAACGGGAAAAACTGGAAAGCAATGTTAATCTTGCCCGCGTATTCTTTCTTCAGGCGTTCTAACTGCTTGAACAGGAAAAGACAATCCGGACAGAGAAAGTCGGCATATTCAATTATTCTGATGGGTGCTTCCTCAAATTTTTCCGTGGCTTTGGCCGTCCAGTAGGGGGAAATAAAACTCGGGTTTTTTACCGGTTGTAAGCTGTAGAATTCTTTGACAATTTTCGTGGCTACACCTCCTAACTGAGCATCCTTTTTGGCTTCATAAAAAAGATGAAATCCATAAGCTCCCATGAGCGTGAGCACACCCACGACCACCAGGGGCTTTAATGAGCCCAGGGCCAGGTCTTTGATGAAGCCGAAAAGTCCCCGCGGCTCGCTCTCAATTCCGTACTTCCAGAACAGGTAGAAGTTCAGAAGAGAAAAAACATAATAACCAGAGCAGAGTAAACAAAGGCTTTTCAGATGAAAAACAGAATAAAAGAACAGGGTTAAAACGCCAAGGGCGTTGGGCAGGGAGAGAAACTTGTTCATTTTTTCCAGGCGGGGCGATGGCAGAACCGCACCAAGCATAACCAGGATACCCAGGACCAGTCCCCAGTAACCAAGCGGCACTCCCTGAAAATGAGCAATGGAAGAATAGGCCGAACTATCACAATTAAAAAAGCTGCTGATATCACAAAAAGAACCGGTAAAAATCGTCTCCGGGAAGTTGGCTTGGAAAAAATGGTCTATGGTCAGGTAAGAAGCTACGGCCATGCCCAGCCCAGTCACGAAGCTCCAGAACCTTAACCAGTTGCTTCTCAGAGTCAAACTTCTTTCCATCTCGTCTATCTCCTGTATTCTTTAATCATTTCCAATTCTTATCGTCCTGGATAACATTTTTTTAAGCCTCTGTCAATTCCTACCTTAATGATATAATATAATCAGGGACAAAGCTGGCACAGAAAGTAGATCGCCACTCCAAGACAGAAAGTTTCAGATTAATTTTTGGTTGCGGGTCCAAACCTGGCACCGTTAATGACTATTTTATCAGCCCCACCCCTTTTACAAGAGACGACAGCTAATCATTTCTCACGGCCGGCAAATATTTCTTCTGCTTCAGCTGTGTACTTGCCTTCGGGTCCAAAAAGAATAAGAGGTGGCAAGATGACCGTGGTCTCTGCCTGAAAACCACATTCCGCCAGCATGAAATTTGGCGGTTCGTTTTCCCGAGGAAGCACCAGACGTTTGGACCTCAGCCGGAGATTTTGTCTGGCCAGCTCTTCCTCAAATTCCTGACGTCGCTGGTCAGGAAAAATAAAATAAGCCCGGCCGGTTTCCTTAAGCCAGGTTTTTGTCCAGACCAGGATTTCTTCCAGGCTGCACATCAGCTCATGTTTGGCAATATTTTTCTCTGGCAATGGGCTCAGAAATCCTGTGTTTTTCTTTATGTACGGCGGGTTGGAAAAAATGACGTCAAATTTACGGTAAGGATGATACTCGCGGAAATCTTTCTGGATAATAGTTATCCGACCATCTAAATTGTTGAGCATTACATTACGCTTCGCCAGCTCAGCCAGACCAGGTTGAACTTCCAGAGCGACTATATGTTTAAACGGTTTGATACTCAGCAGAAGAGAAATTATGCCGCAGCCAGAACCGATTTCTAAAACCTCCTCTCCTTCTTTAATCTTTATAAAATCAGCCAGCAGCGGGGCATCTACTGAAAAACGAAAGCCATTCTTTCGCTGAAGAACGAGTATTCGGCCTTTATAAAAGGTATCCAGTGTTTCATCAGGTCGGACTTGCGGGTTAACCTCAATCATCATGGTCCATACCCGTAAGCACTATAATTTTATCATTTTCCACGGTGACCAATCCACCCTTAATTTTCAGGGTGCCAGTTTGCCCGCTGGCCAGACGGTAGATGATTTCACCCTCAGCTAGGCCAGCGTTTAACGGCCGGTGCCCCGGCCAGATACCAAGGTAACCATCCAGCCCTGGAACCTGGACCTCGCTTACCTCAGCTTCCAGCAGCAAAGCTTCTGGAGAAATAACTTTCAGATGAAGGTTTCCAGCATTTTCCGGGTTCATAGCTTCTTAAGTTCCTCTGCCTTCTGGACCACCTCATCAATGGTCCCGACCATATAAAAAGCTTGCTCAGGTTTGTCGTCATGAAGTCCGTCACAGATTTCCTTAAAGCCACGAACAGTTTCTTCCACTGGCACGTACTTCCCCGGACGTCCGGTAAACTGCTCGGCCACATGGAAAGGCTGAGAGAGAAATCTCTGAATTTTCCGAGCCCGGGCCACAATCAGCTTATCTTCTTCAGAGAGCTCTTCAATGCCCAGAATGGCAATGATGTCCTGGAGCTCTTTATATCGCTGAAGAATTTCCTTAACCCGTTTGGCCACCTGATAATGCTCTTCACCCACTATCCTGGGGTCAAGTATTCTGGAGTAGGAAGTGAGTGGGTCCACAGCCGGATAAATGCCCATTTCTGTCAGCGCCCGGCTGAGGTTGGTGGTAGCATCCAGGTGTGAGAAGGTAGTAGCTGGTGCCGGGTCGGTAAAGTCATCTGCTGGCACATAAATAGCCTGCACAGAAGTGATAGAGCCCTTCTTGGTGGAAGTAATTCTTTCTTCCAGCTCACCAAGCTCTGTGGCCAAATTTGGCTGATAGCCCACAGCCGAGGGCATTCTGCCAAGTAGAGCAGAGACCTCAGAACCAGCCTGGACAAAGCGAAAGATATTATCAATAAAGAGCAGAATATCCTGTCCAAGTTCATCCCGGAAATATTCCGCTACAGACAGGGCAGTTAAGCCCACCCTGAGCCTGGCTCCTGGGGGTTCGGTCATCTGACCGTAAATCAGAGCGGTCTTGTTCAGAACTCCAGAAGCTTTCATCTCCAGCCAAAGGTCGTTTCCTTCCCTGGTTCTCTCGCCCACACCGGCAAAAACTGAGTACCCACCGTGTTGCTTGGCCACGTTATGGATCAACTCCATAATAATAACAGTCTTACCCACACCAGCTCCGCCAAAAAGGCCAATTTTCCCACCCTTTAAAAACGGTTGAATCAGGTCAATAACTTTGATGCCTGTTTCAAACATCTCCATTTTAGTGCTCTGCTGGTCCAGCGGAGGCGGCTGCCGGTGAATTGGATAAAACTTGGTGGCTTTTATCGGACCAAGGTGGTCAACTGGCTCGCCAATGACGTTCATCACCCGACCAAGCGTGCCCTCACCCACCGGCACTTGAATGGGCAAACCGAGACTGACAGCTTTCATGCCCCGGGCCAGCCCATCAGTGGGATGCATGGAGACACAGCGAACTTTATAATCTCCAATGTGTTGCTCTACCTCCACGACAATATCAATGGGCACAGGAACATCAAACCCTTCACTGGTAATTCTTATGGCCGTATAAATCTCAGGCAGTTCACCTTCCGGGAAGGCGACATCCACCACAGGTCCGATGACCTGCACCACCCGGCCAATCTTTTCCACGGCATTTGGATTAGGGCTGGTAATTCGTTCCATTGTTTCACACTCCTTGCTGTCTCAAGGCTTCTACCGCTGTTTGTATCTCCAGTAGTTCTTTGGTGATAGAAGCCTGGCGCATTTTGTTGAGCAAAAGGATAAGGTCAGAAATCAACTCTTCAGCATTACGCGTGGCATTTTCCATGGCCATCATTCGGGAGGCCTGTTCCGAAGCCTGCGATTCATAAAGATAATGCTGAATTTGATAAAAGGTATAAAACCGGAGCAGGTAATCAATAAGTCGGGATGCTTCAGGCTCCCAGTCAAACTCCGGTCTCTCAATATTTCCGGGCCTAACAGCCTCTGACCTCAGGGGTAAAAGCCTGGCCATAGTCAGGCGGGGAGAAATGATAGAACGAAATTCATTGTAGAAAACATAGACGGCGTCAATCTTATGAAAGTAAAATTGCTGTTTTAGATAACGGCTGAGGTCCTGGCTGATTTCCTCTATTTTCTTCTCCACTCTCTCAAAATACTGTTTCTCCACCAGATAGTTTTGATTCCGGAAAAAATTGACTGCTTTTTTCCCCACCGGTATGGCTTGAATTTCAACTTCCGATTTTTTCCTCTGAAGGAACTCAGAAACCAGGTTCAACAAGTTGGAGTTGAAGGCACCGCACAGGCCTTTATCCGAAGTTATAACTACAACAGCGATTTTCTTTTCCACCCGGGGTTCAAGAAAAGGATGAACCGGCAGAGCAAATGTATCCGTCAGGGAAATGGCCAGCTCTGGAAAGGTATGCCAAAAAGGTCTTCGTTCCACTACCAACCGATGAACTTTTTTATAGCGAGCCGTGGCCACGGTCTTCATGGCCTGAGTCACCTGTTGGCTGTTGCGTATGCTCTGGATACGCCGCCGGAGGTCAATTAGCGCTGGCACCTTTTATCTCCTCTTTGAAAATTTGATTAAACTCCTGCAGTGCCTGGCTGATTTCCTGATCCAGCTCCATATCAATCTGTTTCTTGCTGGCGATGGCCTGCAGCAGATGGGGATATTTACTATCAAAGAACTGGTACAGCCTTTTCTCGTA
>JACIYK010000002.1 GCA_014359965.1 Candidatus Aminicenantota bacterium | reverse complement strand
AAAAAAAAAGTTTGGATTTTTCCTTTTTCTATGGTTATAATTAAAGCGCTGTACTGTTACTGGATAAGGGTTGACTTGTTTGGCTTTTTTAGCTAATATTTTAAATCATTTTTAAAGAGAGAGATGGCGCAAAATGATTAAACTACGACTGATGCGATTCGGAGCAAAAAAGAAACCCTCTTATCGGGTGGTGGTGATTGATTCCAGGAGAGCCAGACAGAGTAAAACTCTGGATACAGTTGGTTATTACCACCCACGGACCGAACCTCTTGATTTTAAATTAGATATGGAGAAAGTAAATTACTGGCTTAGCCAGGGAGCCAAACCTTCGGAAACAGTTAGTTCACTGATAAAAAGAGCCGTCAAAGGACAAAAATCAACCCAAGATTCTAAGTCTTAAAGGAGGTTACTGTGAAAGAACTGGTTGAAATGATTGCTAAGTCTCTGGTTGACAATCCGGACAAGGTTCAGGTTTCCCAGCTTGAAGGGGAACAGACCACCATCCTGGAACTCAAGGTGGCTCCTGAGGATCTGGGAAAGGTGATCGGAAAGCAGGGCCGTACAGCTCGTGCCATCCGGGTTATCCTGGGTGCCGCTGGCATGAAAATGAAGCGGAGATTCAACCTGGAAATCATTGAAAAAGGTTGAATTAGTAGCTGTCGGCCGGGTTATCCGGAGCGAAGGGAAGGATGGCACTCTTAAGATAAAATTATATAGCTGGATAAAAAGAGAGCCATTCTTCAAGAAAGTTTATCTTGAAAAAGAAGGAGAGTTAAGGGAATACGAGGTTGAAAAATTCAACCTCGTCCGGAACTCTCCTTTTTTAAAATTAAAAGGGGTTGAGGACCAAAAAAGGGCAGATGAGTTAAGGGGAAGGGAAATTTTCGTGTCGAGTGAAGATTTCCCCCCTCTGGAAAATGACACCTACTACGATTTTGAACTTCTTGGCTGTCGGGTCGAAACGGTGGACGGAGAGTTGATTGGGAAAGTAGTTGAGCTATTGACTTTTGGGTCAAATGTCCTGCTGGTAGTTCAGGCAGGCCAGAAGCAGCTAGAGATACCCCTGGTCAAGGCGATCTGCCAGGTGATAGACGTAGAAAGTGGGTTGATAAAAGTTGATCCGCCAGAAGGTTTACTGGAGTTGAATGAGGTTTGATATAATAACGATATTCCCGAGAATGTTTGATGGACTATTCTCGGCAGGCGTGGTTAAAAAGGCTTTAGACAAAGGAGTGCTAGAGATAAGAATACACGATCTGAGGGATTACACCACAGATAAGCATCGTCAGGTAGATGATAGACCATATGGAGGCCTGGAAGGCATGGTGTTGAAGCCAGAGCCTATTTTCAGAGCGGTAGAAGCTGTGCGCCAATCACAGGATTCACTGGTCTGTCTTTTATCGCCGCAGGGTGAAGTGTTTAACACCAGGCTGGCTGAGCAACTGGCTGGCTATAAACAACTAATTTTGATTTGCGGTAGGTATGAGGGTGTGGACGAAAGGGTTATTGAACATTTAGTTGATAAAGAAATCTCCATCGGAGACTATATCTTGACGGGCGGAGAGCTGGCCGCGGCCGTGGTCGTGGATGCCGTTTCCAGGTTTGTGCCTGGAGTCGTAGGCAAAGAAGGCTCGGTTGAACGTGAATCTTTTAAGGGTGGACTGCTTGATTTTCCCCAATACACCAGGCCCCGGGATTTCCGCGGCTATAAGGTTCCCTCCGTTTTGTTTTCTGGCGATCATAAGAAGATAGCTCGCTGGCGGCTGAAAAAAGCACTGGAAAAAACTCTGGTCCGAAGACCGGATTTGTTAAAATCAAGGCAGCTTTCCTCGGAAGAGGAAGAGCTCCTCAAAGAAATTCAGGAAGAAAGGAAAGACTCATGAGTAACCTGGTTAGAACCATTGAAGAAAAACACATGAGGCAGGATATAGAACCTTTCCGGGTAGGCGATACGGTTAAGGTTCATGTCTTGATTAAAGAAGGCGATAAAGAACGTATTCAGATTTTCAAGGGCGATGTAATTGCTAAAAGAGGCTCTGGAATGGGCGCAACTTTTACCGTGCGAAAAATTTCTTACGGTATTGGTGTGGAAAGGATTTTCCCCCTTCACTCTAAGGTGGTGAAAAAAGTAGAAGTCGTAAGACATGGTAAAGTAAGACGCGCCAAGTTGTATTACTTAAGACAGCTAAAGGGCAAAGCTGCTAAATTAAGAGAAGAGCAGCAGTAAAATCCAGTCAGCGATTGATTAATCCAGGTAAAAGGTAAGGGGTTCTTTATGCACTTTTTTCTCGACGCCAGGAAAAAATTTGGTTAAAATATCAACAAATGATGGGCGTCGAGACAGAAAAAAACCTGGTTTCTGAGGGTTATAAATTAATCGCAGGTCTGGATGAAGTGGGGAGAGGATGTCTTCTTGGACCGGTGGTAGCAGCAGTAGTGGTTTTTCCTCCAGCCTTTTATATGAAAAAGATGCCTTTCTGGAGTAAAGAAATAGCTGATTCCAAACTTCTATCGCCGACTAAAAGAAAGTGGCTGGGGGCTTTTATTTTGTCCGAAGCGGCTGATTTTGGCCTAGGGTATGCTACCAGTGAGGAGATAGACCGTATGAATATTTACTGGGCCAGTCAACTGGCGATGAAAAGAGCTGTAGAGGATCTCATCCTTCGTCCGGACATAATTTTAGTTGACGGTTATGAAATAAAAGATATAAATTATTTCCAGAGAGGCATCCCGCAGGGAGACAGACGGGTATTCTGTATCGCAGCAGCCTCAATCTTAGCCAAGGTTTTTAGGGACGAGCTGATGTGTGCCCTTGATCAAATATTCCCGGAGTATGCCCTGGAGAAAAATAAGGGTTACGGCACAGAAGAGCATTATCAAGCACTGGAGAAATATGGTCCCTGCCTTTTGCACAGAAGGACTTTTAGGTTGCACAGAGACAGGTGGCTAATAGAAACAGAATAGAATGAACGGAAAGATAGATAGACTTAAGATAATTGAACAGGCCGAGAAGTATGTTCGCCTGGGCAAATTAAAAGAAGCTATTCAAGAATATGAAAAACTGATTGAGGATGACCCGAGTGATGTTAGCGTGAACAACATTTTTGGCGACCTCTATGTCAGACTCGGACAGACTGACCGGGCCATTACGGCTTTTGAACGGGTTGCCAATGAATATGAGAAAAAAAGCTTGTATTCTCAAGCTCTGGCCATAATCAAAAAAATCTGCCGGCTTAATCCTAATAATGCAGCTTATTTTATTAAAATGGCCGACCTGTCAGCCAGGCAGGGCTTTATAGCTGACGCCAAGCAAGAATATCTGAGGTTGGCCGAGAGGTTCCTGCGCGAGAAAAATGTAGAAGAAGCTATTTCTCTGTATGAAAAGGTGATCAAGCTGGACCGGGAAGATTTTGACATTCGCATGAAGCTGGCTGCTCTTTATAAGCTTGATGGTCGAACCGAAAAAGCAGTTGAAGAGCTGTTGGAAGCAGTAAATTATAAATTAAGTCAGGGACAGCTGGATGATGCGGAAAAGTTTCTTCGGGAGATCAAAAAGCTCAGCCCAGAAGATAATCGGGCTGACCTGAAATTAGCCCAGGTGCTCAGGCTTAAAGGACAGGGGAACAGAGCCATTGAACTGGCTGAAGCTGTGCTGAAAAAGGAACCCAACAGCCTGGAAGCTATGACCTTACTTGGCAATCTCTATTATGAAGAGGGTAAGCTGGAAGCAGCCAAGGATATGTTCATCAAGATACTGAACACTTATCCCTCTAATGTTAACGCCCGTTACAGGCTAGGAAGAATTCAACTGGCGGAAGGTGAAGTGGACAGAGCCTTTGAATATTTTGAACCTTTAATTGAAAACTACCTTAAGAAAAAGAGAGAAGAAAAAGCTGTGGGGCTTTTGGGCTTAATCCTCTCGGTCAGAAGAGATTATCTGCCAGCCATGGAAAAAATGGCTGAAATTTTGCGACAGAAAAAAGACTCGGCCAGACTGGAAATAATCGACCGGGCTATCATTGAAGAACTCAAAAAAATCGGCGAAAAAGCCAGGCTGCTTTCCTATTATGCCGAACTGGTAAAACTGAGGCCAACGGACCAGGAATTGGCCCAAGAATATCGGAAATTAAAAAAAGAATTAATGGTTTCGGATGAAGAAATTAAGATAGATACCTGGGCTCCCTCGCCAGAGGAAGAAGAAGAAATCCAGGCCGGTCTAGCTCAGGCTGAAGTTTACCAGAAAGAAGGTCTCATCAGATTAGCTCGCCGGGTAATCGAAGGCCTTTTGCTGAAGTTTCCTAATGATTCTTTACTCAAGCAAAAACTGAACGAACTTAACCAGCTCAGGCCCACTTATTCTGAGGATGAATTAATCAAAAAGGTGGAGAAAACTACCATCATTGAAACTCAGGTTATAAAACCGAGCAAGGTCAAGCCTGAGCCTGTTAAAGAAGCTAAAAAGAAGACCGGGTTTCCACTACAGGAGCAGATTCTCAGTGAGGACAAGATTAGCCCGGTGGATATATTTGCTGATACGGGCATAATTCCTATTATTAGTTCCGATGGTAAGGAAAAGAAGTTTTATGACCTGGAGGACAGCATTCGTACGGAACTCAACATGCTGAGTGCTATTTATTTGGAGCAGAAAAAAGGAGTTACTACACAGTTTGAAAAAGAATTATCTTCCATTGTGGCTGATTTCAGGAAGGGTATTAGAGATAAAATACCAGAAGAAGATTATCAAATTCATCTGCAGCTTGGCCTGGCGTTTATGGAACAAAATTTAATAGACGAAGCCATAGAAGAATTTAACCTGGCTTCCAAGGATAAAAATTTAACTCTTGAGTGTTTAACTCTTATCAGCCACTGCTACCGTCTGAAAGGGAATCTGGAAGAAGCTGAACACTGGTTGAACCGGGCCATCAAACTGGTGGCCCCTGGCTCAGACCAGTATTTTGCTCTGATGTTTGACATGGGTTTGATACACGAGAAAGCCGGGGAGGTGGAAAAGGCCCTCAACATCTACCGCGAGATACAATCCTGGAACCCAACTTACCGAAGCGTAAGTGAAAAGATAAGCAGATTATCAGGTATGAGCGGAACTTCCGGATCACCATTAAATTAATTTTATTAGTGCTTTTGGGTCTCCCTTTGAATTAAGCTATCAGTTTGAACAAGGTCTATTCTTCAGCATTTATAGTATTTATTTAATAGGTCTTTATTAACCTCTGAGCTAGCTTGCTTTTCGGGTGATGGCAAAGATTATTTTATTAGGGAAGGAATATCTGCTTAAGCTTTAAACATGATGAAATTAATGCCAGAGAAATTTGATTATAATTTCCCCTGGGCTCAGTTTTAAACCGGCCTGAAACCTTACTAAGTTTGGCTAAAATGCAGTAATTATTCCAAGCCCAAGACGAAAATGAGCTCCTTGCTCACTTTTGAAAACATACGTCCCTTCCACTGTGGCCCGCATGTTTCTTCTGAGAAGATAGCCAAAATGAAGGCCAAATGATGAATAACGCAGTTCCGTCTGGTCAGAATCAACCCAGTTGAACAGGGCCGTTGTATACCAGCGGGAGTCATCAGCTTCAGGCATATAAATTATCTCGGCAAACCCACCTCGGGTTTGTACTTTTTCTGGAGTTAAAACCCAGAAAAACGGGTTGTCGTCCCTTCGTTCTACATACTGAACATTTAATTCCAGCTTGGGACTGGTCCAGGTAAAATCTGCCCCCATCATCCAAAGAGTGTTGATAGCTTCCCCCTGCTTTTCTTTGCCGGTGTAGCCAAATGCCCCGACTCTTAAATTGTTGAGAACATCCTGGGAGATTCGGAGCATAAAATTTTTATATTTATCAGTGTCAAAGGAGCCGACTCTATCTGCGGGCAGCAGACCCAGGCCATTTACCACTTCAAACGTCAGATCGGTACCAGTGGGCAGGCCATAAGTGAGCATTATTCCCCGGTCATAGGTCAGGTTGGCTCGAGCCTGGCCGACCCGGACTTTATAAATCCGGTAATCCTCGTAGGTTAGTCGCACTTCTCTTTTAAACAGAGGGTCTGAAACCTGGAACTGGCCCAGGTAAACATCAAGATCAGTCTTAAATAAGTTATTCAGCATAATGAAAGCATCTTCCAGGCCAGCCACTTCGCCCCTTTCGCTGAAAAAGAAATAAAAATAGTAGGAGATATTTTTGGCGATTTCTCCCCCAGACAGAAGTTTGATCAAAAAGGGGCTGGAAAAATCCAATGATTTGTTATCGGCATTGTTGAAGCTGAAATAGCCTTCAAAACGGATGGCCACGGGTAATTCTCTCAACAATGAAAGAAGTCCATCTCCGGTGTCAATGGTGTAACGCGGTGTTTCTTTGTCTTTAATCACAAAACCATTGCCGGCAAACTCTTCTCCATAAGCCTTCAGTTTTGGAAAAGGAGCGTGACAGACCTTGCAGCTCATACTGTATCTCCGGGCGAACGCCGGGATGGCCAGAGCTTGGGAGGTCAGGAAAGCCAGCAGGAAGAAAGACAAGGTAACGATTTTATATTTTTTCACCATCATCACCTCCGAGGGCTTAACTTGATTAATTTATAAAAATAATTCAGTCTACTATTTTAATCGTGGTTGAATGCCGGTTAACTTCAATTATTTCCGATTCTTCTGGCGGTACCCCTAGGAAATCAGCCACGGGTTTAATCAGCTTTTGATAGTTCAGCACGGCCGTAACAGTCAGTGGCCCGGGCGGTATGTTATCAGGAAGTTGAAAGGTGCAGGTTTCGATCTTGGTTTCCCGCGGTCCCAGCCGGTAATCAACACCCAGTGATTTGGTGTTCCATTGCTGAATGGTCATCCGGCCCTGGGGATCAAAATAAGCCATTCGGAAAATGCGGTCCCCCACAGGGATGCCATCTCGCTGTACTCCCTTAAAATCGGGATCACCCAAGGCAATGCCCATATCCTGATAAGCAAGAGTATCAGCAGCAATGGTGTATTCTTCACCCTCAAAGCCTTTTCTGTCCACGGGCAGGTGATAAACCTTTCCTTTAGCATCTACAGCTTCTACGTGCATCCAGACAATACGGTCTTCAACAGACCCGGTTGGGAACTTGTGGCCAGTTTTTTGGTTGAAAAGTACTATGGTAAACTTGACTTTATCACCAGGGGCCGCTTCATTTATATCTGGATGAACGCGAAGCTCAACAGTTCCTTTAACTTTGCCCGGGTCGTGAGCCCCATGGAATAGATGCTGCCGGACATCGGGATATTCATTGCCCATTGAGGCACTTTTGCCAGGGGCGTAAGTCATATGGCAGTCATGACATTTTACGCCATGCTTGGCATAGGGCCCTTCTTTCCATTCCAGGTGGGTGGATTTTACCCAGACTCCGTAGGGGCTTTTTTCGTTGTGGCACGTACCACAAAATTCGGCTGTGCCGAGAAACTCGGATTTAACCAGGCTGTGTTCCGGAGAAAGCTTGCCTTCCCGTGGTCCGTATTTATTCTTGCCCGGTTCAGAAATCCAGTTGAAGTTAAACGGCGTTTCCCCGGCGAAACCAGTGACCGTGTGGCAGACTTCGCAGGAAACTGATTCGTTGGCCCTGCTGCCCTTGGCGGGAAACGGTGGCGGAACATCGCCGGCCAGAAAGGCAATCGGCGTGTGACATCCGTTGCACCCAGCTTTTACTCCGGCCACCACCGGGTCTTTTTCGGCGTGAGGGACAGCCAGCTTGAAGTATTCAATCTCGTCCCAGTGGTGGGTGTAAGCCTGGGACATCATAGCCTGTTTCCATTGCTGGTAAATGTCGTTATGACACTGGAGGCCGCAGAATTTTGGAGTCTGATAGTCACTATATTTTCTGGTGCCAAGGGCTTCATCACCGGCTTTTTGCAGGCTGGCGGAGGTAACAAAGCCAAGAGAAACAGCTGCCATCACCATAAAAACAATTAAAATCAGCGTGGCTGCTCGGTTCATCTTCCCTCCTCAAATTCCTTTCTACCATAAGGAAGTTAGTGTGGCAATAGTAAATATTTTGACCTTGGCCACAGGTTAAAATTTGAAAGTTGTTTTTAACGGAAAGACGGAAAAATTTGTTTTGCATTTAATGGTTGATTGAGTTAAAAAGAAAATGAGAAAAAGTGTCTGAAAGACGAGTTTGAAATTTTTTTTTGAGGTATAAAAATGAAAATGCCAAAAAAAGTTTATTCTCGTCGTGAGTTTTTAAAAACAGCTTCAATGGCTGCTGCGGTGGGCCTGGGGTTTCCAGCCATCGTGCCGGCTTCTGCTCTCGGACGGGACAAAAGGCCGGCACCTTCAAACCGCATTGTCATGGCCGGCATTGGCTTTGGTATGATGGGTATTCCCAACATGGAAGCCTTTCTGAGCAAGGATGAGGTACAGTGGGTAGCTGTTTGTGATGTGGACAGGAATCACTTGGCCCGGGCCAAGGACATTGTTGATAAAAGATACGGGAATAAATCCTGTAAAGCTTACACGGATTTTCGAGAACTTTTTCTGAGGAAAGACATAGACGCCGTGTCTATCGCCGTGCCTGACCATTGGCATGCGCTCCTATCAATAAGTGCGGCCCGCGCTGGCTATGACATTTACGGCGAAAAGCCGCTGACCCACGACCTGGCTGAGGGTCGGGCATTGGTCAGGGCAATTGAGCGCTACGGCCGGGTGTGGCAGACCGGAAGCTGGCAGCGTTCGGTGGAAAATTTTCACCGGGCGGCTGAGCTGGTGCGTAACGGCCGTATTGGAAAAATCCTGCGTATTGAAGTTGGTCTGCCTCAAGGTCATCACGATTTTGCCGGTACCTTTGGCCAGGATAAAATTGAACCCCCACCGCCTGAGCTTGATTATGAAATGTGGCTGGGGCCAGCCCCTTACTGGCCATATTGTAAATCGCGGGTGCATATGAACTGGCGCTGGAACATGGATTTTGGCGGTGGCCAGCTCCTAGACTGGGTGGGCCACCATGTGGACATCGCTCACTGGGGCATGGGCTGGGACCGCACCGGACCGGTAGAGATTGAAGCGCGCGGTGAATATCCTAAAGGTGGGGTTTACAACAGCCCGCTGCGCTACTGGGTTGAAGCTAAGTACGCTGACGGCACGCCGATGATTGTGGCCGGCGGCTATCCTCAAATCTGGAGTGGAACCAAGTGGATTGGCGAGAAAGGCTGGATCTGGGTGGACCGCGGCCAGTTTGAAACCGAACCAGCTTCCCTCAAGAATGAAGTCATCGGTCCGGAAGAAATAAGGCTCTACAAAAGCCGCGACCACTACCAGAATTTTCTGGACTGCGTCAGGAGCAGAAAAGAAACGATTACCCCGGCTGAAGTGGCTCATCGCTCAGCCAGCGTCGGGCATCTGGCTATGATTTCTATGACGGTGGGTAGGAAGATAAGATGGGACCCGGCCAATGAGAAAATTATCGGTGACCCCGAAGCCGAAAGGCTGCTCAGCCGTTCCTACCGTAAACCCTGGGTTCTGCCGGAATAAAGGGAAAATGGAGAGATGGCCATGAAAAACAGAAACAAAAATGAATTTTTGAACATAGAAGGTAGGGAGCAAGCTTTAAGGAGATCGGACGCGCCAGAGGTGCGGTGGGAGGAAAGAATGGGGTTTGAGAATGAAGCTTATAGAGTTCTGGCTGACGGCAATTTAACCAGAGCAGGTTTTGGAATGAAAGGTGAAAAGGTCAGAATGAGAAAAGAGAACGAACGAAAAATTAAATTGCAGTATGGCTCAGAGTTTGTAGCTGAAAGCCGCCGTTCAGGAAAAAGCAGTTTAAGTTGGTCATCTTTTCGAACACCTTTTTTAAAAATTCAGAAAGTCTCTTTTATGATATTTGTTTTCCTGATTTCATTTCTGATGACACTGCCGCTTCCAGCCATGGCTGATTCAGCGCGTGAGATTTCTACATCCTCAAAAGAGCAACAGGCAGCAAGTTCGCAGAACAGCCTGGAACAGTTAGACCGGGTCTTAAAATCTCTGGAAAAATTTGACCACAGCCAGGGAGAAGGCCTGGCTCTGGCGCTGGAAAGACTCATTTTCAGCCTGAAAGACGATCAGGCGCTGAGGCTGGCGGCCGAGAAAAAACTTCTGCAGTTTTTTGCTGGCCCGGTCACCAGAGATGCCCGCATTGCGGTGAGTAAACCTTTGAGCTGGATTGCTGGCTCTGAATCGGTAAAAGCTTTATCTTCATTTATTACTGACCCTGAAAAATCCGACCCGGCTCGCTTTGTCCTGGAGAGAATCCCCGGAGATGAGGCCAATGCTGCTCTCATTGCTGCGTTGGAAAAAGCTCCGGCCGACGTTCTGCCCGGGATCATCAGCAGCCTGGGCCATAGAAGGGCGACGGCGGCTGTGCCGGAACTGGAAAGGCTCCTTAAGAAGAATCCATCCCCGCCAGTTGTAGTGGCTGCGCTTGAAGCTCTGGGCAACATCGGTGGTAGTGCAGCTAGCAATATTCTCCTTAACTATCTTAAATCTGGTGATGAAAAGATTCGCCTGCTGGCCGCCGATTCACTTTTAAGGACAGCCAACCGGGACATTGACAACCGGCAGTACGAAGCGGCCTCGGCCATAGCCAGTTCACTGCTTAAAGCCGCGCTGACTCCAGCCGAAAAACTGGCGGCCTGGAAAGTAAAAATTCTGGCAGCTGGAGATAAATACGAAGATGAAATTCAAATTGCTTTAAAAAGCAGGGATGACATGGCAAAACAGGCAGCCATTGGTCTTATTCCGGGCCTTGTTCCTCTAGATAAAATTGATTCTTATCTACCACTCTTTTCGGGGCTTCCAGATAACCTTCAGCTCCAGGTAGCTGCAGTTCTGGCTAATTATCCTATTCAAACCGCCCGGGAATACCTAGTAAATCTGGCCGCTAAATCGCCTGCACCTGAGGTCAGAACAGAAGCCATCATCAGCTTAGGAAAAATTGGTGATAGTTTAACTGTAGAGTTTCTGGCCGGCAAAGCAGCCACTGCTCGGGGGAAGGAAAAGGCAGCAGCCAGAGAAAGTCTGGTGGCTTTGCGGGGGAAGGCGGTTGATAAAAAGATTCTGGAAATGCTTTCTTTCACGTCCGAACAAGCGCTGCGTAACGAATTACTCCTGGTTGCCTGCGAAAGAAACATCAGAGAAAGCCGGGAATTTTTCCTTAAAGAAGCAGCCAATCCTTCGGCCGACTTGGCTCTGGTTTCCCGCGGCCTGAGAGCCTTTGGCGATATCAGCCTGGCAGAGGAGCTGCTGAACATAGCCTACAAGAATGAAGACGAGGCTTTCCGGGAGGAGATGGCTGGCATCATGGCGGCCTGGGCAAAACAGAGTGCCCGGCCTGATGCCCGCTCGGGCTATTTCCGGAACCTACTGGGTGCGGAAAAGGAGCCTCAAAGGCAGGCCCTGCTCATTTCCATAATCGGGAAAATCGGTGAAAGAAATTCTCTGCCACTCCTGAGAAATTATTTGAAAACTCAGGACCCGAAAGTCAGGGAAGCCTCCGTCCGGGCTTTATCCGACTGGCCCGAGGTTGAAGCCCGCGATGACCTCTGGCTCTTAGCCCGCAGTTCATATGACCTGAAAGAAAAGGTTCTGGCCATCAGGGGCCTGGTCCGGCTGACTGCTTCTGAGAGATACCGGCGTCCGGAAGCTGTGGTTGAGTCCCTGAAAGAAATTTATTCTATTTCCCCGCGAGCGGAGGAGAAAAAGCTGGTGCTGGCGGCTTTTCCGGATTTTCCCTGCGAGCCCGGGCTTTCTTTCTGCCAATCAGTGGCTAATGACCCTGAAGTTGGCTCCGAAGCCCGCACCGCAGCCGAAAAAATCTCCCAGCGCCTGAGAAGAAATTAATACAATTGAGAATGATGGTGATGAATAAATACGTTGAATCTATTTTTGAGAAAAAACACCAGCGGCGTCGACAGCTTGTCAGGCTGCCCTTTGAGAGAAAATAGAACTTATAGTAAAGAGGCGATGAGCTGCTGCCGAAATAAAGAAAGATTCAAGACGCAGGCCCGGGCCTTTGTAAGATGGTCGCCTTTTTGTTAACTATTTTATTAGAGCTTGTTAGGATAAGATTAATGGATTTCGTTTAACAGGACGATGAAATAGATATCACCTTTGCAACCTTTTAGGCTTTTGGGCTCTGCCTTCTTTTTTTCTGGGTCAGAAACAAAGCCCAAATAGATCTGCTCCTTAATGTTCCAGAGACAGTTTGGCTTTTCTATGATTTTTGAATCAGGTCCTGATTTTGTTTTAAGTTTTACATTAAAAATGAATTGCTCTGGGCCGACTGTCTTTTTCCCTTCTATCCAGAGCAATAAGTTGTTTTGTCCATCCTGGTCAACCTGTTTGAATATTGTTTTATTCTTATTTAAATCAAACCGAATGCCTTTTTCTTCAAGTAGGCAATTGACCTTTACCTCTTGGTCCAAAAGATTTTCAGGAAGTTTAGTTCGCAAAAAATCGGCAATTTGCTTAGTTTCTTTTCTCTTCAGCCGGGTGCTGAGAAGCATTCCGTTATCAGGAAATCGAGCGCTCAAATCTGCTCCTTTTATATGGACAAAGGGCTTTCCATCTTTTTCTGTTTCTTCTCTTATGTACTGAAGACCAGGAATCTTAAATATCCAGAGGTGTAAATTTGCCGTAATCTCTGTAGAAGCAAACGAGAGTGAAAATAACCTTAATAAGAGAATAATCAACAAAAATATGTTTTTGTTTATTTGAGGTGAGATGGGTTTAATTAAATACCGCATCTGGTTTTACCCATATAAATTACAATAGAACTTTGGATAAAGAGGTTTTTGGTTGATTAAAATCAACTATAAAGGCAATGTCGGTATTGGCACGTGCCGCCACTTCCCCAACATTCCCAGCCAGTAAGATGCCAGACAGTCGAACCCTGTGAATATTTTGGACAGCAACCGCAACCTGGCTCAAGAACACAAGGGCAATTTTCTCCTGGTACATTGCCTTTGGCAGGAAAAAATTGCAGCAAAAAACGCCTATCAAGGCAAGTGCTAGAATCACTTTAATTTTATTCATGGTTTCCTCCTTTTTGTAACCCAGATTTTTTCCAGGTCACTAACTAAATAAAATTGACCATTCCCAAAATATAAATCCTTTACTTTTTCTCCGTCAGGTAAACGTACCAACCCAGCATGACATTTTTGCTCGGAATCAAAAATCCAAATTTTTTGACCAACGTTGTCTTTATCCGACCTGAGCTTGGCCACATAAAGGTTGTCTTTTTCATCTAGGCAAAAATTAGTGTAGAGGAGAAAGCTGATTATATCGGATTGGATGTTGCTGGATCTGGATTCTTTCTCTAAATTCTTTTTTAGTTCCCTAGCTATTTTTTGAAGAGAAGCATCCTGTATGCGAAATCTGTTCCCCAGGACACCGTCGGGATAAATTTCAATGAATTCGCCATCTAAGCGGTTAAAATGCACTATAGATTTCTTTTGATTATAGAACCCAATTGCTGATTCATTGCCAATGTTTTTTCTGTAGATTATTATTGGCTCTTCTCTTTTTAGCAGGGTGGATTTATAGTTTCCCTGAGCATCATAGACATCTATCAAGTGATCGCTTAGGTCGTAGGCTATAATGAAGGTTGTGTCAGGACCTGGAAGAATGGCCGATGGATAAGAATAAGAAATTTCTTCTGGAATCTTCAAGTTTACCCGCTCCAGGAACTCACCATTTAGTTTAAATATATCCAATTTTCTGGGAAAGCGTTCCAGAACGACAATCTTATCCGAGCAAACAGCAAAATCTACCGGGTCTTCCAGTTCTCCCGGACCCTGTCCAGGTGAGCCTATGGAATAAAGATAAGAAAAAGATTCAGAAAAGACGAAAATTTTTCTTTGTTTCTGATCGAAGACAAAAACTTTATCCTGAGAAAAATCAATTTTAGTTACTCGCGAAATTACAAATTGTTCGGATTCGGTTTCTAAAAGAGAAAAGTCCTGGAAAATGTTTACTTTGTTGCTGCTTTTAATGGGTGTTTTTTTAAGAATGAGAAAAATACTCGTGGCTATGATAGCTAAAATAATTATTAATATGGTCTTCCCTCTTTTGCTCATCTTGCCCTCATTGATTAAAACAATATCAAAAAAAAAAAAACATTTTGTCAAGCGCGGTTTGCCTATAAAAATTTGCCAGTGTTGCCTGCCGGCGCCGCCAAGCAGCCATAGACCGTGCCAGATGCTCTCACGCATCGCCACCAATACCATAGCACTGTAAATCGATTGGCCCTTTGTAACCCAGGTCCCGAAGTGTCTTCAGAAAGGCCAGAATGTCAAATGAACCCTGGTCCAGCGGTTGAATGTACCGGCTCCAGCCAGGCTGGTCGTCATATTCATCGGCACCGTTGATGGACACGGCCATTAACCGGTGCAGGGCTTGCTGAAGCCTCGTCCTGTAATCGTGGCCCTTTGAGACACGCAGCCAGTGGCAGAGGTTGAACATCACCCCAACGTTTGGCCGGTTTACTTTGTCCGCCACCCGCACGGCGTCCTCAATCCGCTCTATCCAGTTTCCGGTGTGCGGATAAAGAAGCAAGAAGGCCTGAGCTTCCTGAGCCAGGTCAGACATCTCACAGATGATGGGAATGGCTCTTTCATCAGCAGAAGTATCGGATGGCTTGGCTCCTTCAAAAATCAGCAGAAACTGAACCCCACGGGCTTTAACGCCTTGCAACACCTAGCGGAATCTTTTCTCGTCCTGGCCCGGGGCAATGTTGACCATCATGGTGATTTGAAACAGCTTCAGCCCGACGGCCTCCAGCGAGCTCAGGCTCTCTCCCACCCCATTAAGCCAGATCTGACCTAGGCGTTCATAACCCAGCTTCTTTAGCATGACTGCCTGCTCGGCGAAATTGCTCTTTTTGGCATCATGACAATCTATGCAGAAAGGGAAAAACGGCTTGGGCACTCTGGGCTGCGGCTGTAAAGACCTCCATAACAGTCAGAACCAGTGCGATGACAATTTGCTTCCAGGTCGCTTGCCAGGTCATTTTCATTTTTTAACTTCTCCAAGGCGTGGTGCATTTAAGGTTCGGCAGGATGGACTTGACCAGGACCACATCCTCAGCAATTTCAAAGTCAAACATGCCGACCAAGATGTGGTCAGCCCTGTTCTGGAAAGCATATTGAAAAGCATCCTGGGGTGGGATGGCGCCCGCTGCTATGATTTTGAAAGCTATCCAGAGCTTTTCCACCCTGGCCATTACTTCTATTGTCTTCTGCGGGCACAGCACCAACAACCGGGGATTTCCCTGTAAGGTTCGGTCAGTTGCTCTGGTTTTGGCCCGCTGGGGTAGTTGTGATGATGAAAGGTTTTGATGTAGAAGTCACACGGCACTTTGTTCTTCTCACACTCAATGACCACGTGGAGATCGTGGCAGCCGACACCTGAAGGAACGCCCAGTTCTTCGGTTACTTCAATGGCTTTGACCACCAGATCTATTCTACCCTGGGCCACCAGCCGGTCAGTGTGGACACCCCAGAGGTAAATGGCTTCGTAGCCGTTATCAACCAGTCCTCGCACCTGGTTAACATGTTCCTGCGTCCCTACTTTCGGCCGTGGGGCAGATGAACCACTGAATCTTGCCCCCCTGCCGCCAGTACTTCTTCAGGATGATCCTAGGCCGCGGTGGGTTGTGCATGGACACAGTGCAAAGGACCTGATGTTTAAATAACGTATCTGGTCCAATACTTTTTTCTTCTTTTTGGGTAATAACATGGTATCTAGAGAAAGGTTTTAAGGTGTTGGGAAGTTGTAGCTAAGGGTTGGCTATTGGGGTTGGAAGTTGGAAGGCCACAGAAGGGTTAATAAAGGTTTAAAAATTCAACCATAATGAAGAGAAGAAATTATATTTTACAAATAGACTTTTATTTTATAAGATGCGGGAGCTGGAAGCAATTTAAGTACTTATCTAATAAATACCAATCATTCTGCGGGGTGCCTCAAGCTACCATGCGGAATTTCGTCCGTCAGGTCCAGCTCATTACCTTAGATTGGATAATGTCTCCTGGCCTAGAAAACTGTTCCTTGACATATCTTTGTGGCATGGTTTATATTCCATATACAATGGATCTAAGGAAAGTTTGGGACTATAGATTTCTCTTTATCTGCCAGGATGGAAAAAAATCGCCTCAACTGAAGAGTTCTACAGGTTTCATTTCGAGGATAGTTAGTATAAATCAAGAGGAGAGAAGGATATGAATTGGATAATGGATATTTTCTGGATTTTTATTATGCTTTAGGCTATCCAACCAGTTCTGCGTCAGCGTATGTTAGAATCAATGCGGCTAAAGAAGATTGCCCAGATTGAAAAAAAGCGCAATTCAAGAGTAATTCTTCTTGTTCATCGGCAGGAGACAATGCGCCTGCTCGGCTTTCCCTTGATGCGCTATATTGATATTAACGATTCTGAGGAAGTTCTGCGGGTCATTCAAACGACTGACGAGGATATACCGCTTGATATCATACTTCATACTCCGGGAGGTTTGGTGCTTGCAGCCTTGCAAATTGCTCGGGCCATCCAATCTCACAAAGGAAAAGTTACCGTTTTTGTTCCACATTATGCCATGTCCGGAGGAACCCTGATAGCTTTAGCAGCCGACGAAATTGTTATGTCACAGCATGCTGTGCTTGGGCCGGTGGACCCACAAATCGGGCAATATCCAGCGGCTTCTTTTCTGAAAGTCGTTGAGCAAAAACCAGTCAGCGAAATTGATGACCAGACACTTATACTGGCTGATATCTCTCGCAAGGCTATCCAGCAACTGGAGCGGGAAGTCTTTGGTCTGCTAAAAAAGCACATGGCTGAGGAGGCAGCCCGTTCACTGGCTGCCAAACTGGCTACGGGAACTTGGACGCATGACTACCCAATCTCGGCCGAAGAAGCCAAGGCACTTGGACTTCCTGTAAGTACCGACATGCCAGAGGAAGTTATGCAGCTTATGACTCTCTACCCCCAACCTGTCCGCTATCAGGGCGGCGGGGTTGAATATCTGCCCTGGCCAAAGCCTGGTCAAAAAATGAAGCAGCCCCAATCCTGAAGAAAACGAAAATTGAGGGAATTACCTGGGTTAACGCCGTATGGTTCCTTGGTTTTCTGATGTTAATCCAATTCTAAAAAGGTTAGGCTCAATTTTTGGGGGCAGATGTTATCTGCTTATTTTCAGGTAAATTGTAGATTTTGAGCCAGATAGGGCCAGTCCCCTGACTGAAAGCTGGTATTCTCCAGGAGGAATTCCCGCCAGAGAACAGATGTAAACCAGGGACTTACAGCCTGTGCGCTGGTTAATGTTCTTTTCTATTAAACTAACTGGAAGATGAAACTGCCCGTTTGGACCGTCAAGAAAGAAATCAGGTTTTTCCTCCCGTGGCCCACGGTCGTAAACTTGCAGGAAAATAGCCAGCAAACGATCGCCAAGGATTTCTTCGGAACAGTATGGCAGAAAGACCGCTGAACTCAGGTTCAACAGTCCTGAGCTGCCAAAGGTGAACGGTTTCCCTTTTGCGGCTTGCGGCAACAATCGCCCAACCAGAAAATTGATGAGAGCAGGATCTTTTTTCTGGTCCAGGTCCGGGAGTTCCAGCCAAATTTTTTTTGCTCCTATTTTATTTGTATCTGTTTGCAAGATGCCTACTGTTTCGTAACGGCCTGGTTTAATTTTTATTTTTGAAGTGATAAAGTAATAATCGAAATGAGAGTTTCCAGCTTTAAGGTCTTGACTCAGGTCCAGCAGTTCTTCACCAAGATGAACTCTTTCTCCGGCTATTTCTTGCAGGCCAAGAAAAAAATTGATTTTTCCCTGAGTCCAATTGTTCTCTTTTAGTGGTGGTAGTGACAATCTAATTTTACCCCACAACCAATAGCTGTTCTTTTTCTCTGGCCAGGCAATTAGTTGGAAATTGAAATCAATGTCCTTGTAAAATTCAGGGGAAAAGAACGAAGCGGCCAGTTCCCGGATTTTCTTTTCTTGTTCTGGATATTCAATATAACCGGCTCTGCTTCTTACCGATAATCCCTCTCTTTTTACCTTGACCTCTACTTTGTGAAACTTGCCGTCTTCTTCCCTGGTGGCAGGCTTATAGGCGATTTCGTAATAGCCCTCGCCTTCCCTTTTTAAGATCTCAACCAGATTTTCTGGTGTATAGATTTCCGAAAGCTGTAAACCGCCGGTTTCCCTGGTAAGATGGGAAAGCGCGAAATTGTTCTGGTCCATGACCGCTTCCGCAGGGTTAAAACAATAGAATGATATTTTATGAGCATTGGCATAGTTTATAATCTCTTCAAGAATAGCAGTGTATTCATTGCTTTTGATAATTTTGAAAGGGTCGAAGAATTTCAGGTTTCTCAAGCCCTGATGGTTAAAATAGATATTGCTTGGCTGCTCTGGTAAGCCAGAGCTTATCAAAAGAACTTGCTTCCTTCCGGCAGATTCCTGGTTCATCTGGATGAAAGTTAAAAGGCAGCTCAGAGTTTTCTGCAGAAGGTTTCTCCACTGCAGGCGTTCCAGTTCTTCAGAGGTTGTTTCCGGGAGAGTTTCGCCTAAAATTTCGGGAATTCTTTTCCAGACCTCAGATTTGGACCGCTTGAGGAAGGTTGCCTGAAGGCTGCCTGCAATTGTCTGGAGAGTTTTTCTTATGGTTGATTCATCCTGGGTAAAGTCACTCAAGATTTTTAGGTCCTTCTGGTAGTCAAATTTTAAAACGGCCATTTCATAACCCTCGGTGGCCAGCCGGCAAAGGACATCTGTAACTCTGGCCAAAGCTCTTCTCATAAGTACTTCTTCAGTATTCAGGCCATCAAAAATTACCCAGAGGCGTTTTCTAAACTTAATTTCTTCAGGAAATTTTATTTCAGGAATAATTTTCGATAGTTCTTCTCTGTTTTTGAGGGTTATAAGTTCTACTGAGTGAATGGGCCGTGGCCAACCATCTTCATAAACTTCAAAATCTCCAGAATTGAGGTCTGGGATAAAGTTTCCATCCTTATCTGTAACGATGACATCAACCAGTTTGAGTCTTACGGTTACTTTATGATGTTCAACCGGCACCTGCTGCTGGTTAATGGCCATTAACATGAGGCTGGAGGTAAAAAGGAGACCTGAGAAGAAGAAAGCTCGTTTCTTAAAGATTTTATTCCTCGCCTTTTGTCTCATGAATAAAATTTATTTAAATATGTTAAATCAAGGTTTTATTTCAGCCGTAATAATCAATTACCTGGCCAGGTTTCACAGAGTTGATACAAATTCCAGTATTCTTCTGGTTGACCGGTAACGGGTTAAAAAGACTTATCCAGATGTCGTAGTAGTTGCGGCAGATACCGTTGAGGCAGGTGCCATAAGGACATACAGGAATAACATCTATCTCTATTACCCACGGCTCGGGATAGGATTGACTGTATAAACTTAAATATTTTTTTATAAAAATGCTCTCACAATTCTGGTCATTGAAACAAAGGTTTTCCTGGTCTGGAACAGGACACCCACAGTTAATAATCTGCTTACTGTCACCTGGGGAAACCTTAACTATCATCAAGTTTAGAAAAATCATAAAAATAATTATTGAACTAAATGCTTTTTTCACCTTCTCCCCCTATTTATTGAATATACAAAAGTTTTTTAATCAGTCAACCAAGTAGGGGAGACTTACTTTTTGACCAGGGCCAAGGTTTTTTAAGGCCTAAAAATTATAGATAAAATGAGGTCGTAGTTTACAAATGGACGTCTGTTTGTCAAATACGGGAATAATAAGTTTTTCAAATACCAACCTGATAAATACCATTAATTCTCCCGGAGTGGCCTGAATTATCTGAATGGTGCTGCGAGGCTTCGCATCAACTCCTTATAAAATAAATCCATGTCCTGACCTGAAAGAAATTTCTGTTTGAAAAGTCAATGGCGTTTAAATAACATAAGATTTGTAAAGTTTTATTTCGTTATTTTATAAAAGGGAGAAAGCCATGATTGAAGGACAGGAAACCTTAGGTAAAGTTACTCAGTTAAAATACGCCATGGTTGGCGGTGGCGTCGGAGCTTTTATCGGTGATGTTCACCGCAAGGCCATCGCCATGGACGGCAAAGCCAGGCTGGTGGCCGGCTGTTTTTCTCAGAGTTATGAAAACACTCTGAAAACCGGTGAGCTGCTGGGCCTGGATAAAAGCCGCCTTTACCACAACTTTGAGGAGATGCTCAAGGCGGAAGCTGCTCACCCGGACCGGCCGGATTTTATCGTCATCGTCACGCCCAACGATACCCATTATCCGATTGCCCGCCTGGCTCTGGACCTGGGGTTTGCCGTGGTCTGCGACAAACCCTTAGCCACCAGCAGTAAGCTGGCTGAGGAGCTGGCTGATTTAGCCCGCCAGAAGGACCTGCTTTTCTGCGTTACCTACACCTATTCCGGCTTTCCCATCATCAAGCATCTGAGACATCTTATTGCCAGCGGCGAATTAGGCACCATTCGCTTTGTGGCCGGCGAATATCCGCAGGAATGGCTGGCTACCCTGCTGGAGAAAACCGGGCAGAAGCAGGCGGCCTGGCGCACGGACCCGGCCCGGGCTGGCATTTCTAACTGCGTCGGTGATATCGGCTCGCACATTGAGCATATGGTTTCTTACCTCACCGGACTGGAGATTGAATCGCTCTGTGCCCGCCTTGATCACTTCGGTGAAGGCCGCCCGCTTGATGACAACGCTTCTATCATGGTGAATTTTAAGGGTGGAGCACGCGGCCTGTATTGGTGCTCGCAGATTGCCATTGGCCATGACAACGGCTTCAGGGTTCGTATATACGGCACCAAGGGCGCGGTTGAATGGTACCAGGAAGACCCTAACCACGCCAAAATTGCTTACCTGGACCGGCCGGTGTCTTTTATTTCGCGCGGCCGTGACCCGATGTGTCCCCGGGCCCAAGCTTTATCCCGCATTCCTTCGGGCCACAACGAAGGCTATTTTGAAGCTTTTGCCAACATCTATTCAACGTTCATAACCGCCCTTGACAAAAAGCTCCGCGGCGAGCCACTCACGGCTGATGACCTGGATTTCCCGAATGCTGAAGAAGGAGTGCGCGGTGTACGCTTCATAGAAAAGTGCGTGGAAAGCTCAGAGAAGGGTGCTGTCTGGGTTAACTTTTAAGTTTGGTAAAGGAGGGGAAAATGAAGAGACCTGTTACTTTATTTACCGGTCAATGGGCTGACCTGCCCTTTGAAGTTATTTGCGCAAAGGCAAGTGCCTGGGGATATGACGGTCTGGAAATTGCCTGCTGGGGCGACCATCTGGAAGTAAAAAAAGCGGCTGAAGACCCGGCTTATGTTCAGAAAAAACTGGAAACACTGGCCAAACACAATCTGAAATGCTGGGCTCTTGGTGCTCACCTGGCCGGTCAGTGTGTGGGTGACCTCTACGACCCACGGCTGGACACCTTCGCCCCTGATAACGTCAAAGGCAAGCCGGAAGAGCTTCGGGCGTGGGCCATAGAGGAGATGAAGCTCACGGCCAGGGCGGCTAAAAACCTCGGCTGCTACGTGGTCAACGGTTTTATGGGTTCTCCCATCTGGAAGTTTTGGTATTCATTCCCGCCGACCAGCGAAGAGATGGTAGAACAGGGCTTTCAGAAAATAAAAGAGCTCTGGACGCCCATTCTGGATGAGTTTGACCGCTGCGGCGTTAAATTTGCACTTGAGGTTCACCCGACTGAGATAGCTTTTGATTTTTACACGGCCAAGAGGCTATTGGAAGCTTTTGACTACCGCCCAACCCTGGGCTTCAATTTTGACCCCAGCCATCTGTTGTGGCAGGGCATGGTGCCGCACCTTTTTATCCGGGAATTTCCGGACCGGATTTTCCACGTCCATATGAAGGATGTGGCGGTAACGCTTGATGGCAAAGCTTCTCTCATCGGTTCTCATCTGCCTTTTGGTGACCTGCGCCGCGGCTGGAATTTCCGCTCTCTCGGCCACGGGGACGTGGACTTTGAATCCATCATACGTGAGCTCAACGCCATTGGTTATAATGGTCCGCTTTCGGTAGAGTGGGAAGACAACGGCATGGACCGGGAGTTTGGCGCTAAGGAAGCACTGGAGTTTGTTCTCCATCATGATTTCCCGCCCTCTGGTGTGGCCTTTGACAGCCATATGAAAAAGTGAATTCAAGAAGCTAGGGCTTTGCGGAAAGCAAAAATTTAGACCACAAAAAGCACCTGGATTTTTATAGATAAAATATCTTGAAGCGTTGGAAACATGAAGGAAGAAGGTATCAAATAAAGATAAAGGAAGGCAAAGACCTTCGGCAAGGGTATGGAAAAAGAAAATTGTTTTTGTTCACAACAAACATTTGAATTTTAACGGCGAAAAAGGCTATTATTCTATGAAAAAAGAGTGTGAAAATGGAAAAATCAGAAAAAAAAGCAATAAAAGAAAAAAGGGAAAAAGAAATTTCAGGTAAAGATGGTCAAGCTACAGCTGGGCTGAGCCGACGCGATTTTTTGAAAACCACGGCGGCGGCAACCGGTCTAGTGGTAGCTACTGGAAAACTATTCGGCACACCGCTAATCCTCAGCAGCCAGGGTGAGGGCAAGGCGGTGATGCCATCAGATGAACTGCGCGTGGCTTTTATCGGCGTGGGTGAACAGGGCCGCATTCTGCTGGATTGTTGCCTGCGTATACCGGGGATTAAAATCGCCGCCATCTGCGACATCTGGCAATACAGCCGTGATTATGCAGCCGGTTATCTTAGGAAATACGGTCAGACGCCCAACGTTTACGAGGATTACCGCGAGATGCTGGACAAGGAAAAAGACCTGGATGCCGCAGTCATTGCCACCCCGGACTGGATGCATGCCGAGCACACCAACGCCTGCCTCAACCACGGACTCCATGTTTACTGCGAGAAAGAAATGTCCAACAGCCTGGAGAAAGCGCGCTCCATGGTAGAAACTGCCCGGCGCACGGGAAAGCTCCTGCAGATTGGACATCAGCGGCGCTCCAACCCGCGCTACATCCACGCCATTGAGAAGCTCATTCACGACCGGAAGCTCCTCGGCCGGGTGATGATTGGCTATGCCCAGTGGAACAGGGCGAAAGCTGATATGCTCAGCTGGCCCAAGAAATACACCATTGACCCGCAGACACTCCATAAATACGGCTACAACTCCATGGAAGAATTCAGAAACTGGCGCTGGTTTAAAAAATACGGTGGTGGACCCATCGTGGACCTGGGCTCTCACCAGATTGACCTTTTTAGCTGGGTGTTTAAAACCAACCCCAAAACGGCCGTAGCTTCTGGCGGTGTTGATTATTACCAGAACCGCGAGTGGTACGATAATGTCATGGTTATATATGAATATGAAAACGAGGAAGGTATGGCCAGAGCCTTCTACCAGGTACAGACCACTACTTCTCACGGCGGCTTCTATGAAACTTTCATGGGAGATAACGGCTCGCTGGTAATTTCTGAAGTGCCGCAGAAAGGAAACTGGGCTTACCGCGAAGCACATGCCCCGGACTGGGAACCTCTGGTCAGAGAAGGCTTGATTTTATCTGAAGCCCCGCCCATTCAAAAGGTTGAAACCCGGAATGTTTTTGTTGATGTGCGGGTGACAGCTGAAGCCGGACGCTGGCCTTTACCCGTGGAGCTGGCCAAACCGGCTCATCAACCACATCTGGAAAACTTTTTTGAAGCTATCCGCAGGGGAATACCGCTTAACTGTCCGGCTGAGCTGGCTTACGAGACGGCCGTGGCGGTGCTGAAGGTCAACGAAGCTGTGAGAACCAAGTCCCTGCTGCGTTTCCGGCCTGAGGAGTTTAAAGCTTGATTGACATAGAAGCCTGAGTAAATATTTTAAAAAAAAGAATTAAATGGCAGATGAAGCAAGATGAGCAAGCCAGATGAAACAAAAAAAGAACGGCGGAAAATAAACTGGCAGTCTCTGCGTTCCGCCCTGACTCTGTTCTTCGGTATTACGATATTTATATTCGTAACACTGCAGGTCTCGCACCTGCTGGAAGCCCGCAGCCGCGGGAAGAAGCCGCAGGAAGTTAAAGTTAAAGCTGAAGAAAAGAGCACTTGGTCGCGGAGCGAGATTTCTCCTCTTCACCGCATCCCGCTGATGGATGAATTTAATCAGAAAATCATTCCGGCTGCCCCTGATTCTCCTCCTTTGTCTACCCGTTATACCTGTGCCCCTTGCCATGATTATGAGCGCATCAGCCGCGGGACGCATTTCAACCTGAAGGACAGGCCGGCCTCAGACCGTCGCACTGAACCATTTGTGTTAGTTGAGGAGAAGTCCGGGTTTCAACTTCCGATTTCCTTCCAGAATTATCCCGGGTTCTGGTCTCCGGAGAAACTGGGTTTGACTTCCTGGCAGTTAGTAAATTTATTCGGCCGGAACCTGGCAGGAGGTGGCCTGGGAGAGCCGGGCGAAAAAGATATAACGCCTGATTCCCGCTGGAATGTTTCAGGCAAGCTCGAAATAAACTGTTTCGGCTGTCATAATAAATCATACCTTCAAGACCACAGCGAATGGGTCAAGCAGGTCATGCGCCAGAATTTCCGCTGGGCTGCCACAGCCGCTTCCGGCCTGGGTGAAGTGGTGGGCATGGCTTCACGCCTGCCCGAGACCTGGAGTATCATTGATGGCCCCAACCCAGATGACCATGAGTGGGCGGTTGCCCCTCAGGTAAAGTATAACCAGAATTTGTTTGACAGCAAGAATAATGCGGTGCTCAATCTGGGCCAGCCCGATAATAACAACTGCCTTGCCTGTCATACCGTCACCGCCAGGAAAGCTGCTTCCAAAGCTGAAGCCGAGATGGATGTCCATTTGGCAGCAGGACTTAGGTGCGTTGATTGTCACCGGAATGACCTGAGCCATGAAATCGTCCGTGGTTATGAGGGGCAGGAACTGTTGAGCTCTGGACTGAAGGTGGATGAATTTACCTGTGCCGGCTGTCACCTGGGACAGAAGCCAGAAAAGGGTGGGTTTGGTTTTACCGGAAAGCTTGGTGCCCCGCGTCCAGCTCATAAAGGCATTCCCAAAGTGCATTTTGAGCGGCTGTCCTGCACTGCCTGTCATTCAGGTCTGCTGCCGCAGAAAGAACCACAGGAAGTTTACACCGCCCGGGCTAACCGCTTGGGAATTTTTGGTAAAGCTCACTGGACTTCAGATTATCCGTTAATCGTCGAGCCAGTATTTGTCCGGGAAAAGGATAACAAGATCTATCCCGAAAGAATGATGTGGCCGGCTTTCTGGGCGGAGAAAAAAGGTCAGGAGCTTATCCCGCTTAAAGCAGAAGAGGTGCTGAAGGCAGCACCTGAAGTCTTCAATTTGAAGGAAAACGTTTCAGCCAGGCTTTCTGCTTTGCTGCCATTATCTTCGGCAGAGTTTTATCCAGCATTGGTGGTGGCAGATTTTCTTTTTGAACCCAACGCTGATGCTTCTTTGGATGCTAAACGGCTTGAGCAATCGCCGCTTTCTGGAAGGTCAGGTTATGAAAATTTTTTGCTGGTTCAGGTCAGGAACGACGAGGTGAGCAGCCTCATTCCATCCTTTGACCCGGAGGAAGCGCCAGCGGAAGTTGAAGATAAAATTTTCCAGATTCTCCAGGCTTTAAAATCTTTTTCTGACAGCCGCGAACCAGTTTTTGTCGTTGGTAAATATTACTACAGGGTGATGGAAGGGTACGTGGAGAAAATAGAAAAGCCAGGCCAAGAAGCGGCAGAGCCGGGCATTTTCTGGCTATCCGGGGAAAATTTTGAACCTTTATTTTCCGATTACGAAATAAGAACTCTGGTTGCCCTGGGCCAAGGTCCGGAAGTTTTAACTGAAGAACAGGTCCAGCTGGTGTTGAAAAAATTGAACAGCCAGCAGCCGGAGCGCCAGGTGGTTTACGTGGCTTCAGGTCTGGTCTTCAGCCTGGATAAAAATGGTCGGCTAACCACTTTTGAGCATCCAGCGGCCAGACCCGTTTCCTGGCCGTTAGCTCATAACGTTCGCCCTGCCCAACAAGCTCTGGGCAAGAACGGCTGTACCGATTGTCACAGCCCTAGTTCTAAGGTTTTCTTTGGCCAGGTTAGAGCAGTTTCACCCCTGAAGAGTGAGCGGGGGCAGGAAAAGCTGGGAGCGGATTTTATGGACACAGGCCATCTTTTCCAGTTTATCTTTGGCTTTACTTTTCTTGGGCGTCCTTATTTCAAGCTATTACTAGCCGGCTGTGTGCTCGTGATGGGCATAATCATAGCAGCTGTGGTGCTCAAGCTGGCCAGCCGGCTCGCCGGGATTGACTCTAATTCCCACGACAAAACGGGAGAAAAGTGATGTTTTTTGGAATAACCAGTGTCCTGCTGATCATAGCTCTGAACCTGCGGCTGACTTTTGGCCGTTTTTTAAAACATTTGCCAGAGCCAGAAAGGGAAATATCTGCGGATAATTTTAAAGAATACATAAACTGGATTGTTCGCTGGAAATTGTCTTTCTTGAGATTAAAAACCTGGGACCGGGCGCTGGATTACCTGATTAACTGGGCTAAGAAAGAATATCCGGGCTGGGCAGCCTGGGTTTTTTATGGTCTGGTGTTAAGCTATGCCTACTTGGCCCTGAGCGGTTTTATTTTTGCCTGGTTTGTGCCGAGGGGACTTTTTGGGTTTCCACTTCTACTGCATGTGGCAGCTGGAGCTCTTTATGCCATCTGCTTGACCATCATTCTTTTTATCAAAGCCCGTGTTTATTTACCGGACAAGGTGGCCGAAAAAGCTTCAAAAGAGAGCAGTGGGTTTTACTGTCCTTTTTTGCGCAAAAGCTGGCCTCGTCCATACTTTCAGGCTGCAGCTTTCTGGGTTTTTGTGCTGGCCGGGTTTTTGTTGGCTTCCTCCACTCTTGGTTCTATGCTCCCTTATTTTAACTATCCAGCTCAGATTTTTTTCTTTCATCTTCACCGCTGGAGCGCCCTGGCTTCGGTGCTGGCTGCCTGCCTGGCCATTGACGTTATGATTGTTGAGTAATTTATAAAAAAATAAATGCCGGCCAAAAAAATTTTCCGCTTCTACCATCAGGCTATGTCCACTTTCTTTGAAGTTTTTATTTCTGGTCATGATGAGACTTACAGCCGGAGCGCAGCCCAGGAGTTTTTCAGAGAAATTGACAGGCTGGAACGGCTGCTGAGCCGTTTTGACCCAGGCAGTGAAATTTCTATGATTAACCGTCTTTCTCCCGGAGAAGGTCTGCCTTTAGGGGTGGAAACCTTTGAGTGTTTGAAAGCCGGCTTTGAGCTGATGGTTGCTACTGGCGGTGCCTTCAACCTGAATTATAGAGTTCTGGAAAAGGAAAGAAGGAAGGAAGACTTATCTAAAGCGGGTAAAAGCTCAGCTCAAAAAAAAGAGAAAAGTGGCTCCATGGTGAAGGTGAAAGACACTGATAAGCCTGGTAGCGGGCAAGAAGAAAAAAATAAAAACAGAAAAAATTTCAAAAAGGCCACAGAAGAAATGGAAGGGCAAGAAAAACCAGAAGGACAGTTAAATAATCTTTCATCAGGGCCTAATTCCATCATTAGAAAACTGAGCTGGGGCGTGGAAAACTCTAAGGAAGACGGGGGGGCTGTTTTTGCTGGTTCGTCAGACTCGGAGACAGAATACTGGCAGAGAATTTTTCCCCTGGAGCTTCTGGAAGTCCCGGGTGGATATCTGGCAGTCAGGCTGAAGGTGCCGGGAGCTGAGCTTGACCTGGACCTGGGAGCCATTGGCAAAGGCTATGCTCTGGAGAAGGCGAGTCAGATTTTCTCAGAATGGGAAATAAGCGATTTTCTGGTCAATGCCGGGCAAAGCACTGTCTATGCCTGCGGGAAAAAAACCTGGCCCGTAGCCTTGGGAAGCAGCTTTGTTTTTTTAAGGAACGATAAAATTGGCTTACGCAACAGGGCTTTAAGCGGTTCGGGTCACGAGGTTAAAGGTGAACATATCTTTGACCCGAGAGCCAGAGTAAAAAAAGCCAGGCAGCTTCAGGTCTGGATGGCGCATCCATCTCCCACCCTGGCTGACGGCCTGTCTACCGCCTTTATGGTTATGAGTCTGGACGAAATTGCAGCTTATTGCCAGAAGCATGCGGAAGTCTGGGCCCTGGTGTTCACTCATGATAAAAAATCTTTTATGTTTGGCAGAGGAAAAATTTAGGGAGCCGGGCTCGGGGCAAACCAGGCGAAATTTCACTGGTCATTGAGACAAGGCAGGTATTATAAGTATTAAAGGTACAGAAAAATTCGGATAAAAACCGAAAAAGGTTTTAGCTGGTAAATTGGTTTAAAAAAATTTTTGGTTGCATGATAAAATTAAGCTTAAATAAAAAATAAATAAAAATAAATCTGATAGGTAACCAGATGAATCAAAACCTGTTTAATCCAGAAGAAAGATGAGAAGGTCAGCAGAGGAGAATTGTGCGGTAAATTGAACAACGGTGTTCAAAAAAATTAGGCAAAAGGATAATCAAAAAATATGGAAAAATGTATAATAATAAGGTAATTTTGATAAATCTTGATAAATTGGAAAGATGAAGGAGCTGAATATGAGAACAAGGACAAAAATTCTGACCCAGGTTCTGCTGCTCGGCAGCTTTTTGCTGTTTTTGCTGGCTTCAATGGGTTCTATTTTGGCCCAGAATCAGGAAAAGGTGGAGCTTAAAATTCAGCTGCCCAAGCCGATGTTTATCGGTACTCCGAGGAACATTAAGACCCCGAATTTGGAGCCGGTTACTGGCAAACCTCGCGGTCCTTTCTACGTGCCTAAAGGAACAGAGCTGGTTTCTCTCAAAAAGCCGGTGACTTCAAGCGACCCTCTGCCGGTAATTGGTGAACTCAGCTATGTGACTGATGGCGAAAAATCCGGCGAGGACGGCTATTTTGTGGAACTTGGTCCCGGACCGCAGTGGGTTCAGATTGACCTGAAGGCACCGTATTTAATCCAGGCCATTGTTGTCTGGCATTATCATAGTCAGGCTCGGGTTTACCGCGACGTCGTCATCCAGGTTTCTGAGGACAAAGATTTTGTAAACGGCGTGGTGACTCTGTTCAATAATGATCATGATAATTCTTCAGGCCTTGGTGCCGGCCGTGATAAGGAATACATTGAAACTTACGAAGGCAAACTGATAGATGGTAAAGGAACCAAAGCCAGGTACGTTCGCCTCTGGAGCAACGGCAACACCGCCAATGATATGAACCACTACGTAGAAGTGGAGGTCTATGCCCTGCCGGTTAAATGAAAAAGAAGAGCTTCGCCTATCTTTTTGTTTTGCTGCTGGGGGTGGCGCTCTTTGTTCGTCTTTACCGGCTTGACCTACGGCCGATGCACCATGATGAAGCCAACCAGGCTTACAAATTCGGCCAGCTTCTGGAAAAAGGCCAGTACCGCTACGACCCGGCTGACCATCATGGTCCAACGCTGTATTATTTCAGCCTGCCTTTTGCCTGGTTGAGCGGCCAGAAAACTTACGCCGAACTCACCGAAGGCACGCTGCGGGGCGTAACAGTCTTTTTTGGGTTGTTGATTTTGCTGGTTATTCTGGCGGCTGGCAGGTATCTGACTTTTTCCGAAAAATTCTGGGCCGCAGTTTTCCTGGCGCTTTCCCCGCCACTTGTTTACTTCAACCGGTTTTACATTCAAGAAACTCTGTTTGTGGCTTTTGGCCTGGCTTTTGTTATCTTTCTCTGGAGGTTTTTCCAGAAGCCTGATTATAAAGAAGCTACCTGGCTGGGAATATCGGCCGGTTTGCTTTATGCTACCAAAGAAACTTCCCTGATTGTTCTGGCCACATCTATTTTAGCTCTTGTTGTGGTCTGGTTTCTGTCATGGGGAAGAAGCAATAGCAGAAAACGTAGCAGCCATAAGAGTGAGTCAAAAGGTAGCCGAAAAGAAGTTCTGGCTGAAATTAAAAAAGTCGCTCTGCCTTTAGCTTTAGCCATTTTCCTTTTTCTGGCTATTTCTTTTGTTTTTTATTCCTCATTCTTTCAGCATCCACAGGGATTTCTGGATTCTTTCAGGGCATTTTCTGGATATGGCCAGAAAGCTTTTGACCCCGGTTGGCACCGGCACGGGTTCTGGTATTATTTCAGCCTACTTTTTTATCATAAGGGCCGGGGACACTCGCCAGTTTTTAGTGAAATTCCTTTTCTGCTACTGGCGCTTGTTGGTGTGGTTTTAAGTTTTGCCCGGATGAGCCGGAAAAGTGCTGAAAATTTTAAAGGTTATTTAGCCTTGTTTTCTCTTTTCACTGCCCTGGTTTATTCTGCTATTCCCTATAAAACCCCCTGGAACATGCTTATTTTTTGGGCGGGCTTTCTGATTCTGGCTGGTGCTGGATTTGTCTACGTGTTGGAGCTTATAAAAATAAGGCAGGCAAAAATTATTCTGGCGGGGGCTCTTATTTTCTGGGCAGGCTGGCAGGCTTACCTGGTAAATTTCTATTTTCATGCTTACCCTGGTAATCCTTATGTCTATGCCCAGACTTCTCCCGATTTTTTGAGGCTGGTGGCCCGCGTAGATGAATTGAGTCAGGTGGCTGAAGAGGGCAAGAATATGTTTATCAGAGTTATTGCCCCGCCCGAGGAGACCTGGCCGCTGCCCTGGTATTTAAGAAAATACCCTCAGGTTGGCTACTGGACTTCCAGTGAGCAGGTGGAAAGCCTGGAGCCGGCGGTCGTGGTGATAATCTCTGCTGCTGAAGCCGCCAGGCGGTCGGAAAAAGAGCTTGAGTCCTACATTACGCATTATTACAGCCTCAGGCCTGACGTGCTAATGGTACTCCTTATCCGCCAGGACCTCTGGGAAAACTATCGTTTAAAAAGAATCGGAGGACCTTCGGGAACAAACGGTTTGTAAACCACACCTTTTCTTTTCTGTTCAAATTCTTCTTTAATGGCCTGGATATACTTTGGGTTCTCGTACAAATCCACCATGGTGGCGGCCAGTACCTTAGCGGCGTAGAGCAAGCCCTGGTGACCGATGGACATACCGCCGCAGGCCACCACCGGCCAGGCATGCCAGGGAGCATCAACCGGAGCAGTGGTGGCAGTCAGAGCAAGTGTGGGAACCTGCCAGCTAACATCACCAACATCAGTGGAGCCACCTTCCGGGTCAGGTTTGGGTTCGGCCCAGGGCTGAAGGCTCCCATCCAGTCCTTTTGGCTCCAGTCCTAAGGAGCGCTGAATCTCCTTAGCAAATTCCTGTTCTTCAGGAGTGAAGTTAATCGGGCCCAGCCACTTCATGTTTTCATACATCAATTTTTCTCCAGTCAGGTTGACCAGAGTTTCCCAGTTACCGCCATTGATGGTAATTTTATAATCAACTTCAGCCATCATAGCCGCACCTTGAACCAGGTGCTGTGCTCGCTCGAACAGTTGCTGAACTCTTGTGCCTTTGGAGTCACGCAGCCAGACCCAGGCCCGGGCATAAGCTGGAACAACGTTAGGCACATCGCCTCCGTTAAGGATGGAGTAATGCAGGCGAACAGTGGGCCGGACAAATTCCCGCATTCGGTTCAGGCCAGTGAGAAATAATTCCATGGCCGCCACAGCGCTTCGGCCATTCCAGGGATCACCGGCGGCATGGGCGGTTTTTCCAAAAAATTCCACGTAGAATTCTATTATGGCCTGAGAGCCATCCACTGAAGGTCTGGTTTTTTCATCGGGATGCCAGGTCAGGCAGACATCCAGGTCGTTGAACAAACCGGCCCGAACCATATAAACTTTGCCGCCGATGGCTTCCTCGGCTGGCGTTCCATAAAATCGGATGGTGCCTTTAAGTTTGCCTTGTTCAATCAGCTCTTTGATGGCCAGGGCGGAGCTTAAAGCAGCCGTGCCCAGCAGGTTGTGGCCGCAGCCATGGCCTGGTGCTCCTGGCTCCAGCGCTTCCTTTTTAGGAATGGCTTTCTGAGACAGGCCAGGGAGGGCGTCGTATTCTCCCAGAAAACCGATGATAGGATGTCCCTGACCAAAAGTAGCGACAAAGGCCGTGGAGAGCCCAGCTACTCCGCGTTCCACCTTGAATCCCTGAGCTTCAAGATAATCGGCCAGCAATTTGGCTGATTGCGTTTCCAGAAGAGCAGTTTCAGCCAGGCGCCATACCTGGTCGCTCAGGGCAATAATCTCGGCTTTGTGTTTTTCTATAGAAGCCAGGGCTTCCTCCTTCTTTTTGGTTGAGGCGGCAAAGGCTGTTTGAGAGAGGACCAATGGCGAAAAAATTAAAAGAGCTATGACTGAGATGAAGAAAGCTAAGGCGAAAGAATGATTCCTAATTATTCGGCGGGCTATGATTTTTTTTATCATTGAGCCTTCTCCTTTAATTTGAAAAGGTCTTTTTTGGTCGCACTTTTTGCATATATCTGGCAAAACAAACTCAAAGAAATTTTTAACATCTTGCCTACTATATAGCCCTTGAAAAATAGCTGTCAAGAAAAGTCTTCTTGGGCCAGATTTTTCTGGATAAATTTAAGGGGGACAAGCTTAATCCAGCGAAAAGATATGCTATACTTAAGAGGAAAAACTAACCTGAATTAAAAAGAAAGGAGAAGACAATGAGCGAGACAAAAATGCAGGAAATTCTGGGATTGGTGAAAGGCGCGGTTCAGGTTGAGGGAGAAAGGGTTAAAGTAGTTGACGAAAAAGTTTTGCAGGAGAATATTTCTGCAATTATATTTCAGGGGGTGTTTGGAGATGATGCCACTAAAGCTGTGGCCCGCTGGATAATCTGGGAAGCGGCCCAGACGCTGGGTATAAAGCCGGCCTCCATTCATGAACTTTATATGGCCAGGGGGCGGGGTGAGGCACCGCTCAATTTTACTGTGCCGGCCATGAACTTAAGGATGCTGGCTTATGATTCAGCCAGAGCTGTGTTCAGGGCGGCCAGGAAGCTGGACGCCGGTGCTTTCATTTTTGAAATTGCCAGGAGCGAGATAAGCTATACCGACCAGAGACCGTCTGAGTACGTGAGCGCCGTGCTGGCTGCAGCCATAAAGGAAGGTTATCGCGGTCCGGTTTTCATCCAGGGCGACCATTTCCAGGCTTCGGCCAAAAAATTCAAACAGGACCCGGACTCAGAAATCAATGCCATAAAAGAACTGATTGAGGAGGCCATTACTGCTGGCTTTTACAACATTGACATAGACACTTCAACGCTGGTGGATATATCCAGGCCCGATTTAGACGAACAGCAGAAACTTAATTACGAGCTCTGCGCTGAGTTTACCCGGTTCATCCGGGAAAAACAACCGGCCGGAGTCACCATCTCAGTCGGTGGAGAAATCGGTGAAGTTGGCGAAAGAAACAGCACAGAAGAAGACCTGGAAGCCTTTATGAAAGGCTTCAACCGTGTTAAAGGCGAGGTAGAGGGTGTCAGCAAGCTGAGCATTCAAACCGGCACACATCACGGCGGTGTAGTTTTACCCGATGGAACGCTGGCCCAGGTGGCCATCGACTTTGATGTTTTAAAGCGGCTGGGCGAGTTGGCCCGAAAGAAATATGGCCTGGGTGGAGTGGTTCAGCATGGAGCCAGCACTCTTCCGGATTCGGCTTTTCATAAGTTTGTGGAGGTTCAAACCTGCGAGGTTCATTTAGCCACGGCCTTTCAGAATATGATAATAGAGCATAAAGCTGTGCCGGAAAGCCTGCGGCAGGAGATGTACGAATGGCTCAAAGCCAATGTTGCCTCCGAGAGAAAGCCCACTGACACCGAAGCTCAGTTCATCTACAAGACCAGGAAGAAAGCGGTTGGCCCATTTAAAAAGCAGTTCTGGACTTTGCCTGAAGAAAGCCTCAAGGCCATCGGTGAAGATTTAGAGAAGCAGTTCACCTTTCTGTTTGAGCAGTTAAACATCAAGGGGACGAAGGCTGTTGTGGAAAAATTCATCAAAGCGCCTGAAATTCACCATGCGGAACCTCTGGCAGTGAAGGCTGGCAAAAAAGAGTCAACCGAAGGTCTGGCCGACTGAGCGAAAATTCTGGGCTTAAAAATTTTCGACTATAATCGACAAAATAGTGAAAATCGAGAAATTGTCGGCCATAATCGATAATTACGTTAATTTCAAAAATTTGTCGAACATAATCGATAGAATTAGTGCTTTTTGCTTTCCAATTTTTTTTCGGGCACAATGTTTACTTCATAATCAATGATGCCGCCTGGGTGAGCCACCCACTGCCCGCCGACCCTGAATTGATATTCGGTATTCGGGCAAAATGAGTCCGCCGGTCTCTCTTCCCATCCTGTAAAATCCGCAATTGCCTAACTTAATAATAATCAATTAGTTACTCCTTATTTAAATTAATACTACCTGCTAACCTGAAAGAACAATTTATTTGACAGAGCGGTTTTTTTTTATAATTTTTATAAAAGTAATAAGCGCCTTGGAGGAAAAGCATGGGGGTGGCGAGATTCGGATGGGATGACATCTTCGGCTATGAAGAAATAAAGCTTCAGGCTAAATTTCTGGCCAGCCGGGATGTTGACATCTCAATAATCGGCGAGACGGGGACAGGGAAGAAATTATTTGCTGAAGCTATCCATAATGAATCACGAAGAAAAGAGAAACCTTTTATCACCATAGAGACCCCCTCCATTCCCTCTCATACAACGGAGACACGCTTTATTATTATCTTACTTAAATCAGGTCAAATAAATTTTGGGTTCCCACTCAAACCAGATGAAAATTATGATTATAGGCATTTGGATAAGAAAGTCTTAAATTTATT
>JACIYK010000199.1 GCA_014359965.1 Candidatus Aminicenantota bacterium | reverse complement strand
TCCACTGAGCAGAATTATTATAGCAGCTGACTGCCAGCCTGAGAGCCAGGGGATTAAAACAAATGAAACCAGCAGCCCACCGCTAGCTGCGCCCAGTGCTTCTGTGAAGTAAACATTGAGAAGGTCACCTTTTAGCCAGATAACGTTATAAACAAAAAGGGCTCCCAGGGGCAGGCTAACAATCAGAGTGTTAAATAACGAGGTCAGCAGCGCTGGTTGTAGCCCTACTGTTTCTGAGGGAAGAAGGTTAAAGACGAACCTAGAAAAGCGGATGCTAGCCAGACTCAAGACAAAAAATAGCATAGTCAGAGAATAGAATTTTTCTGGGGTTAGCCAGGGCTGGAATTTTTTATCAGCCCACAGGCTTCCCAAGCTGCTGCCCAGAAGCCAGAAAGCCAGCACAAACCCGTAGACCAGCTCATTTCCAGAAAAAAAGGACTCTGCTTCACGCAGCAGTAGTATCTGAAAGGAAGTAGCCAGGAAGCCGAGAGCAAAAGGTTGAAGGTAGCTCTTTAACTCCAGACCCCAGCTATTTTCTGTCCGCAGTAGCGACATTTGCCCTTGCTTATCTCAATTTTATTGATGGCGTAGCCATATCGTTCTATGATTAATTTACCACAATTCGGACAATAGGTGTTCTCACCTGGATGACCAGGGACGTTCCCAACGTAAACATAATGCAGTCCTTCTTCCAGAGCAATCTGCCGCAGTTTTTCCAGAGTGGAAACTGGTGTGGGTGGCAAATTCTTGATCAGGTACATAGGATGGAAACGCGAAAAGTGCAGGGGGTAATCCGGACCTATCTCTGTTTTTAACCAGCGGCACATTTTCCTTATTTCCTCGGGGTGGTCGTTTAAGGTGGGTATGACCAGATAGACAATTTCCAGCCAGACCGGGGACCTAGCTATTTGTTTGAGGGTTTCCAGCACGGGCTGAAGTTCGCCCCGAACGTATTGATGGTAGAAATCCTGGTTGAAAGCTTTTAAATCTATTTTAACCGCTTCCACCACCTTGAGCAGGTCAGCTAACGGCTGGGGATTGATGTATCCGGCGCTGACCACTACATTCTTTAAGCCTTTCCTTCTGGCTATAAGACTGGTGTCGTACATGTATTCATAAAAAATGACCGGTTCAGAATAAGTATAGGCGATAACAGGGCAGCCCTGATTTTCTGCGGTTGTGACCACAGCTTCTGGAGGCAGGTTGATGTTTCTAACTTGCTCCGGTCGCATCTGACTTATCTCCCAGTTCTGGCAGAAACGGCAACTCAGGTTGCAACCAGCGGTGGCCAGAGAAAAAGCCGGAGAGCCAGGCAGAAAATGGAAAAAGGGCTTTTTTTCAATGGGGTCAACATTCAAACTGGCCACCTTGCCATAGACCAGAGTGTAGTAGCGACCACCCTTATTTTCTCGCACTCCACAGTATCCTCGTTCTTTATCGCCCAGCTGGCAGAATCTTGGGCAGAGCAGACACTTGATTTCCCGGTCGGGAAGCTTTTCATAATAACGGGCTTCAACCCAAGAAAGGTCAGCTCCTTCTGAAAGGGAAGGAGAAGAAGTTAAAGGCCAGTTAGAAACAAGGGTTTTTCCAGTCAGTAACAGACTGCTGCCCAGCAGAGAACACTTTAAAAAATCCCGGCGATTAATTTCACTGCCCATTTTAAACCTCTTCTTCCAAAACCTCAATGTTTTCCAGTTTAGCCTGACCCAGGCCCAATTTTTCAGCTGTGAACAGATAAGAAGGTTCGCGACCTTCTTCTTTTAAAGATGGTAATCCTTTTCGGGTTCTGAGCTCCTCTATTAGTTTCCAGCCAATGACATCGGCTGCTACCGGATCTTGGCTGAGGATGAATTTTTGGGCTTTTTCAGCCCATTGCGGATGGTATGATGGCCCGCGGTGGTACTGCACCTTAAGAGCATCAATAATAGTCAGCCGGTGTTTTTCCTTTATCAGAGGGCAATCAAACAGCTCGGCCACGAAGGGGTCGCAGTGGCTGTCGTGATATTTATTCGGGTTGTGTATAGCCCCAAAATAATTTTTCAGCCCGGCTGTCACTCCAGCCAGTCCGTGGTCTTTGAGGATAGCCAGGCTGATGGAATAGTTTACCAGTTCAGCCTGAATGCGGGAAAAAAGGCTTCCGATATTACGGTGAATAACCGGCTCTCTCTGGTAGCCCACTCCCCGGTTATCTGTACCAAAAATTCTCAGAGAATCAGGACTGGTGGATAATTTATAGCCAGTCTCTTTGAGTTCCTCATTGGTGCGGTCCCAGATTATTACCCGTCCTTCCTGACCAAGAGTTTTGCCCAGCCAAAGACCTATAGCCACTGCAGTTTCTGGTAGAGTGCTCAAAGCTCTGCGAGCAATGGTGTTGATTTTCAGGCCCAAGTTACTTCCTGGTGCGAGGAGGCTTAAAATATAATCTTCAGCGGTAGCCGGACTCCCGGCCAGAAGTTCCAAGCCCTTTCTTATCATCCGCAGAACAACCCGGGGATCAGGTAGATTTTCTGCGTTTAAAGCATTTTTAGCATAAACTATAGCTACTTTTGATTTAATCATCTTTGACCCAATTTTATAATGTCCTTTAAGCTTCTGGTTGTCAATAGAGGTGGTTTTCTGTTTGCCAAAAAAAATAAATCGGGCTATATTGTTTCTGCTGGAGGATAAAATGATGGAAAAAAGATTAAAACCGTGGGGAGGATTTCTGGTTTTTTTGATTTTAAGTTTTTTCGCTCTTAACCAGGTTCTTTTTTCTCAGGAAGCAAAAATTTCTGGCGGCTTGAAAGCTCTGTTACCTGAGTTTTCAGGGTGGGAATTTCAGGAAGAGCCACAGATTTACGTGCCTGGCACTCTTTTTGAATACATTAATGGGGCTTCTGAAGCCTATCTGAGTTATGATTTTAAAGAATTAGTAGTCGGTAATTATCAAAAAAAGGGAAGTGAAACCACCCTGACGTTGGAGATTTACGACATGGGCACATCACTCAATGCCTTTGGCATTTTCAGTTCTGAAAGGTTCCCTGAAAGTCCAGAAGCTGGGATTGGATTAGCTGGTTATCTGGAAGAAGAAGTTCTAAATTTTGTGGCCGGCCCGTATTATGTCAAGCTAATCTGTTATAACGGTCAGGAAAATACACCGCAGTATTTGAAGCTCTTTGGAGCCGAGGTGGAAAAAAGAATTAAAGATAAGGGCTCGTTACCTGATCTCTTTAAATGTTTTCCCGCAGAAGGTCGGGTGAAGAATTCAGAAAAATACATCAAAAAGGATTTTATGGGCTTCAATTTTTTGAAAAATGGCTATGCCGTGACCTATCGTTTGGCTGGAGCAGAGTTTGATGGTTTTATCATAGAAGCAGCTTCTGTGAGCGAGGCTTCCAACCTTCTGCAAAAGATAATTGATTACTATTCTGGGGAAAAGGCGCCCTTCAGGAATGAAGGTAAGTTTTATCATCAGATAAATATTTATGGACAACACGTTTTTCTGGCTCAGGTTAATAAATTTCTCTATGGTTTTAGCCGTGTACCAGAGGATCTGGTGCCTGTGGCTTTAAAAAATTTTGACCTGCTGGGCCAGGCTCTTAAAAAAATTTAGTTCAGAGAAGAAAGTAAGAAGAATATGGACGAATTAAAAGCCATAAAATACTCGTTGGCTATCATAACTTTCTTCGTCGTCGGGTTAATTATTAAGCTGGCCAAACCTGTGCTTTTTCCTTTTTTGCTGGCTCTTTTTGTTTCTTATGTCATTTCTCCGGTAATAGATGGTCTGATTAAAATCAAAGTGCCGCGGATAATTGCCCTGACAGTGGTAGTCCTTCTTATTTTTGCCCTCTTCTATCTACTGGGACTTCTTCTCTATGCCAGCGCTAGCAGTTTTATGGAAGTTTTGCCCCAGTACAATTTGAGGCTAACTTCCCTGGTTCAAGATTTAACAGAAGTGCTTAATCATTTACCCTTTAAGGTTGATGTGCCTTCATTAGTTTCTCATCTGAATGTTGATAAAGTAGCTGGCTTTTTACTGGGCACGGTTGGTTCGTTTTTTTCTTTCCTGGGCAATCTGCTGCTGGTGGTGGTCTTCATTCTTTTCATACTGGCTGGCCGGGAAAAATTAAACCAGAAAATCATCAAGGCTTTTCCAGAACAAAGAGCCAGTCAAGTGGTGTTGATTCTGAACAGCATTAACAGCCAGATTCAAAAGTATCTGGCGGTAAAGACCCTACTCAGCTTAGTTAATGGCCTGGCGGTTTTTATAATTCTTCTCATGTTCAAAGTGGATTTTGCCCTCTTGCTGGGCTTTCTTACTTTTATCTTGAATTTCGTCCCATCCTTTGGTTCAATCGTGGCCACTATTATTCCTACGCTGGTGGCCTTTTTGCAATACGGCAACTCTATGGTGCCTC
>JACIYK010000198.1 GCA_014359965.1 Candidatus Aminicenantota bacterium | reverse complement strand
GGACTTTCCACCCAGACAGTCAGGCTAATCCTCTCAGCGAATGAAGAAAGTGTGAGAAAGAAAATTTTTGAGGGCAAGGTAAAAAAAATTAAGGACCACATTGCTGGTGGTTTGATTAAGCTGGCCGCTAAACCAGAAGGAAAAGAGCAAGAAAAAAGTTAAATTTTTGATTATGCTAATACAGCTAATAACTTTTCTAAACATAACCGAAAAAATTGCAGGCAACGACCTAATACATGGCTCACCGGACAGTACTATCAGCCGTGGGAGCTAATTTCCATGTTCGTAAGGGAAACAGATGTTTCCCCTTCGATTTAAACACCAAGATGTCTTTCTAAACGAGAATTTTTATTAAAAATTTTAAATTTTTCTTAATTTTAAAATTTTTGATGCATCTTTAGTTTTAAAGATAAAGCTTTGACCATGTCGTTAGCAATTTGGCCATTGCAAACACTCCATTCTAAGCACCTAATTAGCTATCTAAGCCAGGTCTTGCTCCAACAGCGGTTTCGGCTTTTCAGCTTTGATATAGGTGTTCTCATTAGCCCAATCCTTAGCATATTCGATAAGATAAGCAGTGAACAATCAAAGATACGACTTAATGGAAGGAAACACTCCGACCACTCTGCTCCTGCGCCTTATCTCCCGGTTGGTCTTCTCCAGAACATTCTTGGAAAAGATACGGCATTTGTCTATCTCCAGAAAAAAAGAAATATTACTATGGCTCATCCTTTCAGATTAAATCGCGAACTTTCTTATACGCCAGCCTAAGTTAATCTTGATATAACTATCTTTTATTTATCTGAAAAATCTACTTCCACATCCATGACCGGTAAAAGCCTAACCGGTCCCAGCAGGCCAGCTGGATAAAGCTGCCAATTAGACGTGATGTTGGTGCGACAGAATCTTTTTTCTGGTGGAAGCTGCAAATCACCGAAGAGACGATTGACCCACATATTCCTAACCTCAATTTTAACCTCATTAAAACCCGATTTGAGAAAAGGAGTAATATCCGTGCAAAACGGTGGTGTCCATAATATGCCCGCCGATTGGCCATTAATAAATACCTCTGCCACTTCATGAACATCTCCCAGGTCCAGATACACTCTTTTACCAGAACCCAGCCACTCCTTGGCTACCTCAAGCGTTTTGATATAGAAACCCGCACCAGAATAATACTTTACACCTTCATCTTCATGGTCGGTCCACGATATAAGTTCTGACAGTTTAATGCTTGGTGGAGCCCCCCAATGGGGATCAAATTCCACCGTCCATTCACCTTCAATGAGCTGAGGAGGCGGCAAGGAATTAACTTTTATCCTTTTCTTTTGTCCATTTATACCGGTCACTTCGTATTCGCCGTTCTGCCAGACTCTAATCCTAACAGATGTTTTTTCAACTTTCTGTATTTGTATTAAAGGAAAAGAAGAATCATATTTCCCTTCCGAAAGCACGATCCAATCGGGGCCAGATGCCAGTGGCTTTTCACTAAAGACCACAAACATCGAACCAGCTGGAGGAAGGTTGAGCCACACACTTATTCCGCCAAGCACAGTTCTGTGAGTAAAAGCCGGTTTTATGCTGCCATCCATAGGATCCCATAGTTGAGGTCTTTTATCTTTAACCCGAAAAATACACCAGGTATTTATAGGAGCTAATGATTTATTTCTAACAAAATAGATGTCTTTATCTTCTACCCGGCGATGGATATAATCAAGATGGGGGTTGTGTTCTTCAATCTCGCTAGAAAAATCTGGCCCGATAGAATTCTGCTGCAGCCATTGTCTGGGAGTTAAACCCCAGATAACTTTTCCCTTGCCATAATTATTCTGTTTAACTGAAATTCCATCACACTTTCCCCACAGCCTATCCGCCAGAGCCCGGAGTTTCACAGCTTTTTCTTCATGGTTTTTAAGCCCTGGAACATCTTCAGGCTTTGGTCCTAAAATGGTTGCTCCTTCAGACACCATTTTTTCTAATTTGACAAGCACCTCAAGGGGCATAGTCCGCTCCTCCGGAAGGACGAGAAGGCGATAAGACATCCCATCTGGAAGCACAATCTTGCCATCTTTAACTGTCATCCGATTAAGGATAACATCCGTATTGACTACATCATAATCATATCCCTGGCCCAGACCTTCCAGCAAAGGTTTCTCTGGAACATTGTGAAATGGAGGCCAAAAATTTGGAGCTTTATCACCATAATAATAGGCAACGTCAGCAACAAACAAACCCTGCTGCAGCATATAACAACAACGAGCCAGGTAATCCATGAAGGGTCTGACCTTAGGCCACCAGACCACCCGTGGGTTCAAATCCACACCAGCATGATAAGCCCGGCCAGGGAAGCCTGCTTCTTCCGGTGAGTGGGCAAAGACATGGTAGGTTATCCGATTAAGACCCTCACAGAAGGCTCTATCAACCAGCTGTTTAAGCACTAAAGGGCTATTCTGCCAGCGCAACCAGGTGGTCCAGGATTCAGCATCTACATATTTTTTCCCATAAATATGGGAAGCTGAGGCTATTTCCTTAACCAGAAAAATATTGTGGCGATTCTTAATCCAGAATTCGCCCCGGGGTATGTCAACATTTCCCAGAGCTTTCAGAGCATCAACCGGACAGCTATCCCATATAGGCGGCCCAGGACCCCCAGCTTCGCCCGCCAGTTGCAGACCGTACTCAGCACATACCTTGCTCCCCGTTACATAATGACTGAAAATAAGAAGGTCGCTAACCGTTTTTTTATAATCATAAATAAACCTGGCACTGGTATCCTTATCTTTTACTGTCCAGCCCGTTAACACGGGTAACCAGGTAATCGGGTCATAGCCGTTATACTTACTAAACCAATGGGGGAATTTTGGTGTCCACTGAATGCCTTCTTCGAGCTCCATACTATCAACTTCAAGGTATTTAAGAGGAGAATCCGGATTGGCACCTTTTTTCAACCCAATTTTGTTCAAGATGTATTCAAAGTGAAAACGGGTGGCCTCTGGATCCAGAAAATCTATGAACAGGCCCTTTGAATTTGGACTGGCGGCAATTAGTTGCTGACCATTATTGGTACAGACAAAACGCATAACCTGCCATTTGCCTGAAGGAACATCCCATACCAGCTGATCATTTATTAACTTATCGGTAATATTGATGATTTTAGAAACATCCGGAATTATTTTGTCCTCAGTATAAGGCCAGGCCAGCACAGCTACATCAAGGTACCACTTCGGCCTGCCGTCTTCACCCTTAGGACAGTTAGATGGAACTTCTGGGAAATCCAGCTGTTGCCTGATCTTAGCCGGTCCACTGACTAACATACTTGAATAATAAAGATTTTTGCTGGCCATCTCCGGAGGCACCCAGGAACCTCCTGCATTCCAGCCACTGGAAGTAATAAGTCCCAGGGTCAGTCCTAATCGGTTGGCCTCTTTCATTGCATGCTGAATGGCCGCCACAGATTCTGGGCTCAAAAAAGCTGGTCCGGTGGGAACAAAACCGTCTGGATTTCGCATGGCTTCCGTATCCCATATTTCCAAACCAGCTAATCCCTTGTCCTTGGCTTCTTCCAAATCGCGGGTTAGGCCATTTATAGATACTGATCCGTTTAACCAGTTCCAGTAGGCTCTCGGGCGAGCTTCATAACCAGGTTGTTTGAAACCAGTGGCTAGATTCGTCTCTTTTTTGGTCTTGACCTGGCAGGCAGTGCTAGCCAGAAACATTACCATAGTAATAAGGCAGACAATTTTTTTCATTTTAATCCTTCCCTTCCAGAAGGGCTCATTTTTCTGTCTATTTCCCAGATGGGGCTATCTGGAGTAAACATGGGGATTCTGATTCAAATTGCAGCCAAATAATAAGATCAGTTCCTTCAAGCCTGTAGTTATGCCCATATCTAAACATTTTTCCCGGAGTTATTAATTTTCCCCCAATTCTTAATTCAGGCGTCTTCTCGCCCCAGTTCATTATAACCAATGCTGGATTATAAAGTGGACATTCTTGACCGGCTTCAATCTTTATTTCTAGTGAAGAATCAGTTCCTTCATTTGATTTTAAGATTTTATAAGCCCGCTCACTTCGATCATAGCCTAGAAAAGAAAATCCCTCCCCATTAATAGTAACCTGTGGAGCATTCAGCCAGCTTTTGGCGATTTTCATTAATTGATTAAATGGTTTATCCGTGAGACCGTAGAGCCCATTCCACCAGCACCTGTCTTCTTTCTCATGAATAATAGGATCTGTTATAGGAAAACTCAAGAAATGGGTTGGCCGGTCAAAAGCCTGGTTTGTTCTGCCGTCACAACGCATCTGACCAACCGGCCAATGGTCACAACCAGTTCCTTTCTCTAATTCTTTGATATTTCTGTCGAAAATATACATCTTTCCACCTGGTTCAAAAACAATGAAAGGTTTGTATTTAGATTTGAAATTTATAAGTTGGACATTAAAATTCTTCGCTTCCCATTTGTTTTTGACCTTAGGATTCTCAACAGAGG
>JACIYK010000197.1 GCA_014359965.1 Candidatus Aminicenantota bacterium | reverse complement strand
TTTCTCCTGGCTGATATTTACAACCGGCTGGGCCAGACAGAAAGAGTTAAAGAAGCCCTTAACCGGGCCAATAGCTTTAAAAATCAGAGGGAGGGGGAAAAATGAGAAAATTAAACTCAGTTAAGATTTTTAAAGTTTGCCTGCTCTCCGTTTTATTTCTGGTGCAGCTTACGGTTTCAGCCCTGGCTCAGTACCGGGAATACCATATCTTTGGTTTGGTAGTGGATACGGAAAAAAATCCGCTGCCTGGGGTGGAAATTATCCTTAAAGACCAGGGTACGGCCAGAAGCTACCGGGTGAAAACAAATAAGTCTGGCAAGTTTGTTCTGTCTGGTTTGCCTCATGCTCGCTATGTAGTTACGGTTAAGAAGGAAGGTTTTGAGACCAGAACTTTTGAGTGGGATTTTTCCCAGCCCCAGGAAAGAATGCAAAAAGTGGAAATAGAGACTATTGTGCTGGCTTCCAGCGAGAAAGTTAAGGCTCTGGCGCTGGCTAAAGAAACACAGCAGAGTCTGGCTCAGGCCATGGAGAAAATAAAGCAGAATGACCTGGAAGGAGCGCTGAAACAGCTTTCAGACTTAAAAGCCAAATTTCCTGATGACCCCAACGTCCGCTATCTCACCGGTGTGGCTCTTGGGCGCCTTCACCGCTACGAAGAGGCAGTGGTGGAACTCACCAAAGTAACGGAGCTTGCACCGGAATTCGCCCCGGCTTATCAGCAGCTTGGCTATTGCTATCAGAATTTAAACGACCTGGATAAGGCACTGGTTTTCTACAAAAAGTCAGCTGAGCTGGACCCGACCAATGCAGCCACTCTTTACAACCTGGGGCTGATACTTTTCGAACAGAATAAAGTTGATGAGGCTTTGAGCTATTTTGAGAAAGCCATGGCTTCTAATCCGGAAGATGTCGAGGTCCTGGAAATGGTAGCCAGATGTTATGTGAATAAAGGGGAACTGGTCAGGGCTGTTGAATACCTGGAAAAGGCTAGGTCGCTCAGCAAAGACCAGGAAAAGAAAAAAATGCTGGATAATTTTATTTCTGCCCTGAAATCGCAGATTAAAAAATAAGTGCGGGTATGGTCCGGATAATTAGCATCTTTTTTCTTGACAAATTTTCCTCGGCTGTTGGATAATAAAATCAAATCCTACAAGATTTATAGGAAAGGAGGTGGGAATAACCGGGGCAAAAAAAATTTTTGTTTCGAGCATCTTCCCGCGTATTTGTAGCGGGATGATGAGGCAACGGGTTTTTGGTAAGGAGGGGTAAAATGAGAGTTTTTAAGGCCTACCTATTTAAAATCATTCCCTTCTGTTTAGTTATCCTGCTTATGGCTCCTTCTTTATGGCCTCAGACCATTGAATACGGAAAGTTAACCGGAACTGTGATGGATGAAGAAGGAGCTCCTCTTCCAGGTGTCACTGTGGAAATTACCAGCCCGGCCTTGATGGGTGGGAAGCGGGCGACCCAGACTTCAGCCCGTGGTTCTTATGTTTTTATGAACTTGCCGCCAGGTAAATACACGCTGACAGCTTCACTCCAGGGCTTTAAAACCACAAAACAAGAAAACATTGTTATCTCTGCTGGCTCGTCTGTGGTAGTTGATGTCCGCATGGAAATGGGACGCCTGGAAGAAACGGTTACGGTTACCGCCGCCGGACCGGTGGTGGATGCCAAGACTTCTACCGTGGCCACCAATCTGCAGAGCGAGCTGCTGGCCAAATTACCAACCAGTCGTGATGCCTTTTATGATCTGGCTCTGAGCACACCAGGTATGGTAGCTCAAGGTAAAGATGGAAGCTGGTTGCCTAGCCCCAATGCTTACGGCGGTGCTTCTAATGAAAATGTCTTTTTGGTTAACGGTGTTAATACCACCAACCCACGGTCAGCGGCCTATGGTTCGCTAGTTAACGTGAACTACAACGCGGTGGAAGAGGTAAGAGTTATTGCTCTTGGTTCTAAAGCCGAATACGGAAGTTATTCTGGGGTGGCCATTGACGTTTTGACCAAGTCCGGGAGCAACGATTTTCATGGAAATTTCTCAGTTTACGGTGCACCCAAAAAATGGATTGCTGACAACCAGCCGAAGCCCAAAACTCCCGGAGAACCAGTTATCCTTGGTGATTTAGGGCCGTATGGTGAGAAATTGTACATCGGCCCGGGTGATGACATTCTCAACAAAAACACCAAGGAATATGAGTTTAACTTCACGGCCGGAGGCCCCATCAAGAAAGATAAAGTCTGGTTCTACGGTGGAGTGGATTACATCCGCAGCGAATCAAAAACACCTTTCTGGCCGGTGCCCAATCGCTACTGGGGACGCTTTGGAGATATCAAGATAACCACCGAACCATGGGCTAATCATCGGGCCTGGGTGGCCTATCATTATGAGCGTAACAAAGGTGATGGCTGGACCTGGAATCCGCACTGGGATGAAACAATGACCTATGGTCAGAACAGCAGCACTCACAGCCTCTCTGCTCAGTGGCAATGGATGGCTACTGGCAAAACGGTCTTCACCGTAAAATACCTGGGCTTCTGGAGAGACGACCAGCCGTTTATTCCGGCTGATGCCCCCGACCATCCTGGTTATATTAACTGGTGGAAATGGCAGACCTACGGCGTTAACGGTAACTTCCCTTATGTGGAATCTCAGAAATCAAGCCGTAATACCATCCAGGCGGATGTGTCCCACTACGCGGAAAACTTCCTGGGTGAACACGACATCAAGTTTGGCGTTCAGTATACCCTCGGTCGTGGCAACTGGCTGGGGGGTTATTTCCAGAATTATGCCAACTTTGCTTACCCGGCGCCCTGGACCAGAAACATCAATTATCTAAGAAGCTGGTATGGAGCTACTGGTTTGGTTTTCTACAACAGGCAAACCTGGCTTAACCCATTCTTGACCGTCAGGACGGCTGATCAGATGGGCTTTTTCTTTGATGACCAGTGGACGCCGGCCAAGAGGCTGACTGTCAACCTGGGGCTCCGTTTTGACCGGATGACTACCAAATACGGCAAGGGCAAGGTCTACCAATACGTAACTAAACCAGAAGACATCAACGGCGGTCTTAAGGTACTGAGGGAAAGACAGGGCACGGGCAACATTTTTGACTTTAAACTCTTTTCGCCCAGAATCGGCATAACTTATGCCCTGACAAGAGATATGAAGACGATTTTCCGCGTCAGCTACGGCCGCTATTATCTGCCGCTAAGCGTGGAATATCTGAGAAGATTCGGCCCTGATATGCCTGTGGCCAACATCCATTATCTTTTCTACAACATTCCTTTCGATGTTATTGACCTAAATAGCAACGATTACATTGATGATGAGGAGGTCATCTATGGAGCCCGGCTGCTTCACGGAGATACCTACCTGGACCCGAATTCCAGACCCGGCTGGTGGCAAGAATACCAGACCACTGATTATTCCTGGCAGTTAAAAGTTAAGGAAGGTACCAAGGACCAGTATACTGACCAGATAACTATCAACCTGGAACGGGAGCTGATAGAAGACTTGTCTTTGAGTGCTACTTACATCTGGAAGAGGACTGGAAATATTTTTGTTAACTGGCCGCTTAATGAAGTTACCCAGGAACCTTTTGAATACGAAAGAAAATCTTACACCACCCAGTATGGAGAAACGGTTTCTCTGTACAGCATTGTGCTCAAGGATTATAACGAGGATGGAGAGATTAACGGAGCAGATGTGGGCTGGATAGGTACTCATTTGGATTACCAGGTGCAGAACATGCCCTCGATAGATGGTATAAAACCGCGGCGGTTGTACCAGGGCTTACAGTTTATGCTCAACAAACGCTATTCCAACAGATGGCAGATGCTGGCTTCCGCTTTATTCTCCTGGTCTGACGGTATGGCCATGAGGTCAGTGCGTCAGGACTTTAATTTTGAAGGACCGATGGTCATGGATACTACCTTCCTGGCCGGGTTAAACCAGACCATCAACAACATGAAAGGACCTCTGCCGCACACCCAGAAGTTTGAGTTCAAGTTGTCCGGTTCTTACCGTATACCATACGTGGAAGTTGATTTAGGTCTGCGCTTCCGGTACAACTCTGGTCGTCCGCTCTGGCCGCTAGAAACCTACCCGGTAATCACGCAGTGGGGTTACCCGGCTGGACTGGTGGTTAATACGGGCGATAACTACATCGTTTCTATTGACCCGACCAAACCCTGGTATCTGCCGCATGAAAAGGTCGTGGACCTCAGGCTGGACAAAGCTTTCCGTTTGAGAGGTGCTACTCAAATACGCCTGGCCGTAGATATCCTCAACTTGTTCAACGAAAATGCTGTGGTCAATGCTGGTTATGGTGGACCGCATGAGCCGCAGATTGGCCGCGTTTCTGGTATTACCTATCCTTCGAGAAAAGTCAGGCTGAGTTTCAGCTTCGAGTTCTGAGAGCCAGAGCGATAAAAGGGGCGTCCTCATTTTTCGGACGCCCCTTTTTTGTTTCTTTTAAGCCAGTAGGATA
>JACIYK010000196.1 GCA_014359965.1 Candidatus Aminicenantota bacterium | reverse complement strand
GATTCAGCAGAAGTTCAAATTGGCCCAGCCAGGCAATCCTTATACTTCTCCCTCAAAAGGAGCCTGAAGAAACCCGGGCCCTAAAGCCGGGCCATATAAAGTAAAGCTGGCTGATGGTTCAATTGTAACCTATTACTGGTATAGGTTTATTGATCAACCTTCTTTCCAGCAATACAATTGGTCAGCTGAGAAAAAAGAGAAACTGCAATGCCTGGTAGAAAAAATTCATGCCAGCTGGCCGATTGACCGCGATTACATGGTGCCACCGTCTTACGGTCAGCTTGTAAAAATTGATCCGGCTCTGATTGTGACTCCACCTCCAGGTCTCGAAGTCGGCTATGTTCCGATTGTTGTTCGTCAAGAACGGGGCACGGCTAATTAATAAGAAAAAAAATTAAATCATATTTTGAGTAGAAAATTGACTACAGCTCCGAAGGAGTTCATCCACTAAGCTTAATTATAATTGATGAGTATGCGGCCATCATTTGAAAACGGCAATTTCTGCCAGGCCGGCATTTCTGGTTTCTTTAGAGACAGAATCAATGATGAAACTCAACCAACTAATCTTTTTTGGAGGAAAAGAGATTTCTCTGGCTGATCTGGCATCATTTGGCAACTCGCCAACTCGCACTGAGCTTCCGTCGCTGAATACCAGTAGCCCCGAGAGAACGTGATCTTTTAAGTTAGGTAGGTCAAAGAGCCAAATCTTGCTGATGGTTTCAGGCTGATCCCAGCTTAGACGAATCACTGCCGTTGATTTTTCCTGGCTAACCCATTCGTGCCTGTTAATTTCATCCTTGTATTCAATGACTCCATCCACTGCCCCTTCACCGAAAAATTGGGGGATTTCGGTCATAGGTTTGCTTTTTTCCTGAACCGAGGAAACGCTAACGTGAGCTCGGAGAGCAATATTATTTTCGCTTTTAAGTGGGTCATTTTGTTTTAGGTTTAGAAGTGAATTTAAAGCTTGTTCATCCAGGAGCTTAACTTCTTGCAGACACCAGGCGTAGCGACTTCCAAGGGGATTGGCAATAGCCCGGTTAGCAAAATAATCTTTATGAAAATTAGCTGAATAAGAGAGCCAGACTGTTCGGCCGTCAGCCTGAATAAATTTTGAGGGGAAATTAAGGAAATAGCCTTGGGGGCCGAAATCCCTCATGTAGGTAACCAATCTGTAAGGGCCGGTAATCTCATCAGCTTCCAGGATGTAAGAATGCATGTTATTAACCCCTGGCCAGCCGTCAGTAATGCACATCAGATATTTACGGAGAGGAGCGTTGTAGGTGATGGTGGTGCATCCCATGTGATCGTCCCAGACTAACAAAGGCTTTATCTCAGAGAAATTTTTGGACCAGACCGGCTTTCCTTCCGAATTGAAACCGGCAAAAAATTCATAGGCTTTTATGTTGTTAATGTTTTGAGGAGAGGGAATCACCCGGGCCAGGTAAATCGCATCCCCGGCAATCCAGCTATTACCGGCTATCCGTGGAGTGGGGTCGTTATCCAGCGCTCCGTGGCCAACAAGATAGGCTTTCCCATCCGGTGAGTATTCCAGGTTGCGACCAAAATCAACAAAGTGAGGAGTACCCATCTTTACCTGATGGCCATTCTTGCCCGATTCAGGGAAAAGTGGATTTTCTGGTGATAGCGGGCTGGGAATCCAGGTTTTCCCATAATCAAAAGAAATTCTAAACCCAGGAACAGGACCACAGATTGCCCAGCTGTATTCTTCCGGGTATTCAGGTTTAGTGAAACCAAAATCTATGCAATAAGTACCATAATACCAGACGCCATTATAAACCAGGTTGGCGCTGGGGTACCGCCCACCATAAGGCAGAGCTGAGGCAGGCTGAGTGCCCAGGGATTGGATGAACAGGTTCAAAGGATCATCACCGATGATTTTAGCATTTCCTGTATGAGCCTTAGCTCCACCAGAAGAATGGCAGCTTTCTTTCCCGATTTCTCCATCTGTCCATCCGCTGTACATATTCCCTTCATCGGCCCAGGATGGATACCAGGTGTCAGCGTCTGTGTAAGTAGCATACCTTCCAGTAAAAGCAATCCCTTTTATATCTTTAGATGGTTCGAAAGGGCAGCAAGCAGGAGGTTCAGATTTCCAGACTTTGGGAACCCAGGCTTCAGGTTCATAGGGTACCACGGCCTGCTTGGGCTTTTGCTTACAGCCAGCCACAGCTGAAAATAATAAAGTGGTCAAAAAAATCAGATAAAAAATATTTTGCTTAATCTTTTTTGAATTATCTTTCATCCCGTTCCTTCTCATTTTTTCTCCTTGAATTATGGCTTTGCTCAAACCAGAAATTTCTATGTGCAACAAAAATTTTTGCTGGCTGATTATCCTATTTAATTTTTTCAATTATCTAAAAGGTATAATTTTTATCTTAGCCTCAAATTCAGATTTTAAGGGAATAAACAGAACAAGATCTGTACCTTCTAAGGTCTTGTTTATCCCTATCCGACAGCCCTCTATTTCTTTGTTATTCACCAGGATTTTGGCTCCAGATGAATTCCAGTTCTTCACGTAAATGGCCGGGTTAAACAGCGGTGAATTTTTTGAACCTTTGAGACTGATGAGTAAGTCTTTGGGTTTCTGGCTGAGGTTATAAAGCTTGTAGCATCTTTCGCTTTTATCGTAGCCTTCTGATTTAAAGCCATCACCCTGGATTACGAGTTCAGCCGGATAGGCCCAGGACCGGCCGAATTTTATTATTTCATCAAAGGTCAGGTCGTTCATGCCGTAAAGGCCATTCCAGTATTCTCGGGTGTCTGTTTCATGAACGACCGGGTCAGAAATAGGAAAGCCTATGGTGTGAGAAGGCCGGTCAGGCATTACTCCTCTTCGACCATCACAGCGGCCATCGCATCTCGCCTGCCCTACCGGCCAGTGATTGCAGCCAGTATGAAGATAGTATCCCTTCAGGCTTTCATACCGCAGCCACATCTTGTTACCTGGCTCAAAACAGATAAAGGGCTTGTTTTTTGCCTTAAAATTGAACTGCTGAATAGTATAATCAAAAAACTTATCCCAGCTAAATGGCCCGTAAAGTGGTTTGCTCGGGTCTTCCACAAAAGAGACTATTTTTTTGTTACCTTTGTAATCGGCTACAGTGACAAAATCTTTTTCCACTACGTCGCATACCTTTTGTTCTGGTTGAAGCAGAACTTCTGATTCCTGAAATTGCCTGGGGACTCCTAAGGTGTCCTTTTTCCAGGAAACTTTTCTGATAGCTGTCTGATCTGGATAAACATAATAATATTCATCCACCCAGACTTCCCAGCCAGTTTTTGGGTCCCGTCTCCAGGTATGTTCGTAGGCACTGACAGGTGCGTACCTCCAGTGAACAACCACTCGGGCTTCGTTGTTTTCAATGATCCTCACGCTTGATAAGCGGCAATGTCTGTCCTGCATGTGCTCGAAACAACCTTCTTCGTCATTCCAGGCTTCTACGCTCTGGTCAGCCATCCAGAGCTCGTTCTCTGAGACCCAGACCGGACTGTAGCGGGTCCCACGCCAGAAAACTAGCTTAACCGGCGATTTATCAAAAGTGACTACTACATCTGCATGTTCGCCTACAGGCCAGAGATTGTCCCAGGCCGGATAGTATTTCAGCGTGGTATAAAAAGCACCGAATTTCCCCGGATGTTGTTCAAGCCTGGGTAGCCTTTTGGGCTGAAGGTCTGGGATACCAACTTTAACCAGCTGGTATTTTTCTTTCACTTGGTCAGCACTCAAAGCTACATCATATACCTTAACCTCGTCTATTATTCCTTCAAGTCCAAAATAATCGGGCAGGGTACCATATTCACTAACAATATCAGAGGGTTTGGCCGGTGAGGCTACCATGCCTATCAGGAAATTTCCTTTGATTCTTTCCATCTGGCCGATGATGGCTGAACTGGCGCGGAGCTGGCCGTTCACATAGACTTTGAGTTCGGAGTTGGCTTTATAAGTGCCCACAAGATGCATCCATTTCCTCAGAGGAATAGTTTCTCTTTCTGTGGTAGCTGAACGCCACTGTCCGTCTATAGCCACCTCCATAGAGACTTGACCATAAGGACCGATCAGCAGGCGGTAACCATTGGCCTGAGTAGTTTCGGTAGTAAGAACAGGGCACCAGTTCAAAGGATATTCACCTAGCGCCACCCAAGCTTCCACCGTTAATTCATTATTTATTCTAAGAGGAGAAGTTTCAGCGGCACGCATGGCTGTGGTGAAGCCATCAAGTCTCAAGCCCTGGCCACTAACGCCGGGAGTAGCAGAAAAATTTCCTTCCAGAGAATCCCATTTTCTGTTTATTACCTCCAGGGTTCTTCCCTTGATTACATAGGCTACTGGCGGGCTCATCTCCGGGTTAAAATTGGCTTTTAATTTTTCTTCCAATTTTTTTGGTTCCATTTTTTCAAAATTCCAGTGAATTTTTGCTTCCTGGGCAAAACAAAAAAAGAAAGGAAATAAAGCATACAAAAGAAATAATA
>JACIYK010000195.1 GCA_014359965.1 Candidatus Aminicenantota bacterium | reverse complement strand
TAATTGATTTGATAGTAAGGAACAGCCTGATCCGATAGCGTAGTCACGGCAACTTTACAGCCCAGGCTTTTCAGGTAAGTAAGGCATTCAGCGGTGTTCCTGTGGAACTGGATGTTCAGCCATTTTTCGGCGCGGGTAGAAATGGCTTCGTTGAAGACAACTTTTTCTGGTTCCGGAGAAATTATGTGCAAATTGAGGACCCCAACTGCTTCGCAGGTGCGGGAGACTGCACTGGCGTTATGAGCGATGATGACATCCTCCAGAACTACTCGCAGGTCGGGCTGCCTTTTGGAAAGCACAGAAATAATTTTTTCTTTTCTTCTCTCGGTGGTCACAAAGAATTTATAGCAGAGCTGGCTTTGCTTGGCAAACAGATGAGCTCAAAATACCATGCGCATTATCTTTGTCCCTTAGCTTGCTGGAATTTATACTCTGAAATCTTGAAAAAAAATTTTAATTTCTTTATAGTTAAAAACCTAAGCTGTGCCGGAGTGGCGGAATTGGCAGACGCGCTGGACTCAAAATCCAGTCCGATTCACTTCGGGTGTGGGTTCGACTCCCTCCTCCGGCACTTTTTTCGTTTAGATATAATTGCCGCTTTGTTGATTTTTCCACAGGCCGGGCTAGAAGGGAACGTAAAGGTCCTGATAAATTTCCGGATGCCCATATCTTTCTTTTCGGAAGTACTGCTCCTAGGAAAAGTTAAAAAAGGTATATTTAAAAAATGCTTATCAATTTAATAGTTTAAGCTTGCTTCTTAAGGAACTGACCGATACACTGCCTTTTATTAACAATTCTTTTTCGGTGTGCTTTGGTGCTCAAGCGAAATTTTTCAAAACTTCAGCCAGGGCTTCCACCACCTGATCAACGTTTCTTTTGTTGAACACTATCGGAGGCTTAATTTTCAACACATTTCTGAAAGGGCCATCGGTGCTGAACAGAATACCCCTCGTTTTCATTTTTTCCACAATTTGTCTGGCTTCTTCAGTGGCAGGTTCTTTTGTGATCGGGTCTTTTACTAATTCTACACCTATGAAAAGGCCGAGCCCGCGAACATGCCCTATCAGGCTGTGGCTCTTCTGGAGTATTTTAAGTTCTTTTATAAAATAATCGCCGACTACCCTGGCGTTTTCTTGAAGATTTTCTTCTTCAACGGCCTGAAGCACAGCCAGACCAGCTGCACAGCTTACGGGGTTTCCGCCAAAGGTGTTAAAATATTCCATACCGGTTTCAAAAGCACGGGCAATTTCTTCGGTGGTAACTACTGCTCCGATAGGATGGCCGTTGCCAATGGGTTTGCCAAGGGTAACAATGTCGGGGTCGGCTTGCTGTGACTCAAACCCCCAGAAAAATTTACCCGGACGGCCAAAGCCCACTTGAACTTCGTCAGCGATACAGACTCCGCCGGCAGCTCTGACCAGAGAAAAGGCCAGTTTCAGGAATTCAGGTGGGAAAATCACCTGTCCTGCACAGCCCATCATGGACTCGGCTATCAGGCCCACCAGTTTTTTGTTTTCAGCCTGAAGATTTTTGATAATTTGAGCGACTTCTTCTAAATATTTCTGGGTTGTTTTTAAAGTATTGCCCTGGTATTTCCCGCGGTAGGGGTCTGGTGTGGGAATTTTATGGACAAAGGGCGGAGCACCTTTTCCTCCCGGTCCATCGAACTTGTAGGGGCTTATTTCTATAAGAGAGGTCAGGTTGCCATGGTAAGCTCCGTCAATGACCAGCAATTCGCTTCCACCCGTGTAATTTCTGGCCAGCCGCAAAGCCAGGTCATTAGCTTCGCTGCCGGAATTTACCAGAAAAACGTACTTGAATTTTTTGGGAAAACGAGCCAGAAGTTTTTCAACATAAAGCGCCAGCTGGTCATAAAGATATCTGGTGTTGGTGTTAAGGAGGGCCATCTGCCTGGAGACTGCTCTGGCTACAGCCGGGTGGGCATGTCCCAGGTGGCAGACGTTATTGACGCAATCAAGGTACCGGCTTCCATCGGCTTCAAACAGGTATGGTCCGCAACCTTGAACCAGATGAAGTGGGTTCTGATAGGCCAGGCTCAAAGCACCGCAGAGGTGAGATTTTCTGAACCCCAGGAGTTTATCAGAAGGTAAGAAATGGTTTTTCATCTTTAAGCCGCAGGCCTGGTAAAATAATTTTCTCCACTTTTCCGGGTTTTCTGCCAGAAGGTGGTCGAGAAGGTGCCGGCCAGGGTTTTCAGAGATGGTCATGTAAGCGTTGTCTGGCTCTGCCTTTCTGCGCCAGGCGGACATGGTCAAACTGATGGTCAGCCGGGCCAGGATAAGGTAGAACAGAATATCCAGTTCTTCTGGCTGCAGTGGGTTTTTTCTGTGATAGGCCGAAAGAATTTCCCTGGCTATCTCTTCCTCTGGCTTAAGCATTAGAGCGTACGTAAGGGCGATAGCCACTTCTGCGACCAGGAAAGATTCGGTCATATCGCCAAAATCAAGCAGACCTTTAATTCTGGCCTGGTCTGCCTTACGACTGGTCAGCAGAAAATTATGCTCGTTGGCATCCCCGTAAATTACCTGGGTTCTTAAACGATGAGCAACCGGCAGGACTTTTGTTTCGTACTGGAGCAGGCAATAATCTAACTGGCGCTTGAGAACTGGGTCGGTGACGAATTTTAGTCTTTCTTTTGACCATAAAACATTCTTCAGGTCCCAGGGAAGAAACCTTCTCTGGCCGGGGTGGTAAAAGTCTTTTAAGCATATGTCAATTTTGGCCAGCAATTCACCGGCTTCTTTCCATAGAGATAAAGGAATGTTTTTTAAATCAGCCAGATAAATTCCAGGGAGATAAGGAAAAAGCCTGATAAGAAATAGCTGGCTTTTTTTCTTTTTATAGTTTGAAATTAGCTGACCATCAACATCAGGTAAAGGCAGTGGAAATTGGTATTCTGGAAGCTTCTGTCTCAGAAGAATCATGACCTGATTTTCAAAATCAAGTTCTTCCGGGTGGTCAAAAGCAGAAGAAATTTTTATTGCGTATTTATTACCCTCTTCGCTCTCTAGCAAAAAATTTTGTGAGCGGTCTCCGGCTAAAGGTTTTATCCTCTTTATCTTCAGACCATATCTGTCTTGGGCCAGTGATTTTATTTCATTCAGTTGAAGCTTTGGCTTCTGGTAGGTGAGTTGAGGCATATGACAATACTCCATTCTTTTCTTAACTCTGAATTCTATTTTAAAAAGGTTATAAACTCAAGGCAAAGGCTTCAAAATCTGGCGAAGCCCGGGCCAAATTTCCTGCAGCCCCAAAAGGCTTTTTTAAGACAATTTTTCATAGAAATTTCTTGACTTAAAGGCTGTTTAAGATTTATTAAATTTATAGAGAAAAAATAGAGAAAAAAAGAAATAATTAATATTTTCAGGTTAACAAAGTTCTGAGAAAGGAGGTGGGATGGCCTGAAGGATACATAAGATTGTGAAATTTCTGTTTTAGGGTTTAGGGTGATTGATAAGGAGGAATTTATATGAGGGAATTTAAAAAGTCAGCAATTTTTCTGCTCATTCTCTTCCTGGTCATCAGCCCGGCTCTGGCTCAGATCATGCCTGAAGGTAAGATTACCGGCCGGGTGGTTGACGACCAGGGTAATCCTTTGCCTGGAGTTAATGTGGAAGCTACCAGCCCGAAGCTGGTAGGCAAAGCTACCACCGTCACAGATGCCAGCGGCGTTTATCGTTTGATGGCTCTGCCATCCGGTGAATACGAAATAATTTTTACTTTACCGGGATTTAAGAAGCTGATCAGAAAAAACATCTACCTGGAATTATCACAGACCCTGGTGCTCAATGTTACTCTTGAGCCGGCGGCCGTGGAAGAACAGGTTACTGTGGTAGGCCAGGCGCCTTTAATTGATGTCAAAAGCACAGTTAAAGGTCAGGTGATGAGCAAAGAAACATTCCTGACCCTGCCGCGGGGCCGGTCTTTTGATTCCTTGATTAGTACTTTACCTGGTGTAAATTATGAAAGCAAAGTGGGCGGCTTTTCAGTTGACGGTGCTTCAGGAGCGGAAAATGTCTGGCATGTAGATGGTACTGATGTCACCAGTATTCATGTTGGGGTGAGAGCCCAAAACGTGGTTCTGGAACTGATTGATGAAGTTAAGGTGGTGGCTTCTGGATACAACGCTGAATTTGGTGGCTCAATGGGTGGTGTGGTCAACGTCATAACCCGTTCTGGCGGTAATACTTTTCATGCTGACCTCATCGGGTTTTATGAAAACAACAAGCTCTGGATGCAGGGTAAAGCCAGAGATTATCTGCGGCAAAGTCCTTATGATGTGGATGTGTATGAATACGTGAATGCAGATGACCTCTACTTTGAGGGCGGGAAGAAAAGAGATCCTTACTATCGCCTGGAAGGGGCCTTTAGCCTTGGCGGTTATTTCATAAAGGATAAGCTCTGGTTTTTCGGTTCCTTTAATCCGATTTACAGCCAGACGGTTGGTTTAAGGGATTTCAACCAGAGACAAGGACCGTTCTACCAGT
>JACIYK010000194.1 GCA_014359965.1 Candidatus Aminicenantota bacterium | reverse complement strand
TTTTTGCTGCTCTGCCCATTGCTCGAGGCTACGACCCCGGTCTGGCTTTCCACCTGGGCAAGATTCTGGAATGTGCCGCCATTGCCGCCACTCCTGGCTCAGGTTCAGACTGTGCCCTGGGTATTCTTGAGGAAGATTCTTTTATTCTGGAGGCGCTTTCGCCAGAAAGAAAATTCACACCCCAGTCAGCAGCAGCCCACACGCTGTATGAGAAATCAGACCCCTATGAGCTGCCAGGTCCCGGCGGGGTGATAAACCTCAGAGAATGCCGTTTTGAAGATATCGGCCACGGCCGTGTTCGGGTAAGCGGTAGCAAATTCATACCTTCTGAGCAGTACTGGGTTAAGCTGGAAGGAGTCAGGTTTATTGGCTACAGGTCAATCAGTGTGGCTGGAGTTCGGGACCCTATCATGATTTCCAAAATTGATGATATTTTGAAAGCAGTAGAAATAAGAGCCAGGGAAATCATGGACCAGGAAGCAGAACAGGGCCAGATTTTTTTCCATGTTTATGGGAAAAATGGAGTTATGGGCCAGCTGGAGCCGGTCAAAAAAACGCAGTCCCATGAACTTGGTCTGGTGATTGAAGCTATTGGTCCGACCCAGGAAGCAGCCGATGCCCTGCTGGCTGTTACTCGCTCGGCTCTTCTTCACTACGGTTACGAAGGACGCATCGCTACAGCTGGTAATCTGGCTTTTCCTTTTTCTCCTTCTGATGTGGCCATGGGGAAAGTTTATGAATTTTCTGTTTACCATTTGATGAGGCTTCATAACCAGGAAATTTTTAAAACTGAAGTGGAAGAGTTATAGGAGGGAGAAATGGTTAAGAAAAGTAAGTCTGGAAGAAAAAAAAGAAGCATCCTGGAGGTGGCCAGGGTTATCCGTTCAAAAAATTCTGGACCTTTTGAGTTAACTCTTGATATCATGTTTAAGGAAAGAAGATATTTTGATTATTTCCAGAAGAAAAAAATTATCACCGCCAGGAAAATATCCAAACTATATGGGATTCCGGAGTCAGACGTGTTGAAGATTGTTTATTTTGAGCCGAGCCAGGCCATTAAAGTGACCATAAGAAGGATTATCCCTTCAGGTGCACCCGGGGACACGGACACTTATGGAGCGCAACAGCACGCTCCGTTACTGAATCTGACTTTTTGAGGTGGTAGAGATTTAAGGGGTTAATGATGGACCCAAAACAGCTTTCCCGCCTTGATACGCTGATTTATTCCGTTTACTATGCACCTCGCGGTCGGTATCGCCTTTACCTGGTGGCCAGCGAAATTGCCCGGCGCTACCTGACTCCAACCGATTACCTGATTGGCATCATAGGGGATGAAGGCTCTGGCAAATCCACCCTGATCCGGGGGCTTTTCCCCGGGTTGGAACTGACCAATGAAGATGAGGGGGTGAACATCAGAAGAGCGCCGATTTATTCTTTTTCCCCTGATGATTATTTTTCCGGCCATACTTTTCATATAGATGTCAGGCATGAACTGGCCTTCACGCAAAAATACAAGATAAGGGAGGCTATCAGGCGAGCGGTAGAACATAAGCGGCGGGTGGTAGTGGAACATTTTGACCTCATTTATGAGGTACTTGGCTATAATGCTCATGTGCTTATCGGCATTGGGGAAGAAATAATCGTTGCCCGTCCGACAGTTTTTGGCCCTTTCCCTCAAAACATAAAGGCCATCGTAGATAAGACCATAAGATACCGCCTAATGGCTCATTCTGCGGAAGACCTTACTACCTACATTCTGGAGAGGGATTATAATTACCGACCCAGTTCTCCTCTGATTCACTCGGACATCAGGCATGGTTTTGTTATTAACTTTAATGAAAGACCCAAAATTGGCCTGGATGAACTGGAAGGGAAGGTTAAAGAAATAATTGCTGCTGACCTACCCATTGTCAGCGTTCCAGGTGAAGATATGATAATGGTTGGGGATATAAAAATATGCTGCACTGGTCCAAGAACTCACGTCGACCGTACTGGCCAGATAGAGAATTTTCGGTTGCTCAAGGAATTCAGACTTAATCCACTGACCAATAATTTTATGCTTATTGGCATGGTTGGAGAGAAGACCATCGCTGGTTTTGAAGATATAATTGAGTACATGGATATTGAGGACTAATATTCAAGCTGGCCGGAGGGAAAAAAATGAAATTTGCTTATGTCCCACTTCTGCCAAGAGAAAAGCAGAGCAAGCCAAAAATAGAATATGAAAAAATAACCGAGAAATTTGTCAGAGAAATAAAGATCCGGAAAAAAACTTTTCTGGAAGTTGAACCTGAAGCCCTGCGCCTGCTTGCTAGAGAAGCTTTAGCCAGAGTTAATTTTTATTTCCGTGCCTCTCACCTGGAAAATTTAGCTTCCATTCTTGATGACCCGGAAGCTTCGGACAACGACAGATTCGTAGCGGCCATGCTGCTCAAGAATGCCATCATCTCTGCTGAAGGGCAGTTGCCACTCTGCCAGGATACTGGCACAGCCAATATTCTCGGCTACAAGGGAGAAAAGGTGCTGACGGGTGTAGATGATGTCAGGTATCTGAGCCACGGCGTTTTTGATGCCTACACCAGTCTTAACCTTCGGGCTTCTCAGAATGCTCCGCTCTCCATGCTGGACGAAATAAACACAGGTAATAACTTACCGGCTCAGGTTGAAATTTTTAGCACCACAGGGAATGAATATCAATTTTATATCATGGCCAAGGGGGGCGGTTCGTCCAATAAAACAGCTCTTTTTCAAGAAAACAAATCTTTGCTGGCTGATGAAAATACCCTTTATGAATTTTTGAAGGAAAAAATAAAAGCTATCGGTGTGGCTGCCTGCCCCCCTTACCGCATTGCTGTGGTGGTAGGCGGGCTTTCACCCGAGATGAACGTGAAGACCGTGAAACTGGCCTCGGCCGGTTTTCTGGATGACTTAACTCCTATTCCGACGGGTAAGCCCCATGGCTACAGGGACCTGGAATGGGAAAAGAAGGTTCTCAGGATAGCCAGAGAAACGGGATTAGGAGCTCAGTTTGGTGGGGTAGCTCTGGCCTTAGAGTCCAGAGTGATAAGATTACCAAGACATGGTGGTTCTTTGCCAGTGGGCATAGGTGTTAGCTGTAACGCTGATAGAAATATACGGGCCAAAATTACGAAAAATGGTATATTTGTGGAAAAACTTGACCGGAATCCGGCGCGATTTTTGCCGAAGATTGAAAGTCTGGCTCTGGAAAAAGTTCCTTCCATTGATCTGGACCAGGGCATAGAAGGTCTTGTGCAAGAATTATCCAAGTATCCGGTTGGTGCTCGCCTTAGCCTGTCAGGCACCCTGATTGTGGCCAGAGATATTGCCCACCTAAGGCTAAAAAAAATGCTTGATGAAGGCAAACCACTGCCTGATTATTTCAAAAAGTTTGCCGTTTATTATGCTGGTCCTGCCCAGGCTCCCAGGGGAATGCCCACCGGAAGTTTTGGTCCTACTTCAGCCCAGAGAATGGATAGTTATGTGGAAGAGTTTATGAAAGTCGGGGCTTCAAGGGTGATGCTGGCAAAAGGTAATCGCTCAGATAAAGTAGTGGAAGCCTGCCGCAGGTACCGGGGATTTTATTTGGGTACCATCGGCGGAGCCGCTGCTCTGGTAGCCAGAGAGCATATCGTCTCTAGCGAGCTTCTTGATTTCGCTGACCTGGGTATGGAAGCAATCAGGAAAATTGTGGTGAAAAACCTCCCGGCTTTTATAATCTTTGATGACAAGGGTAATCGTTTATACTAGTTACTAGTTGTATCTATAATAGGACAGTTTGATTGTTTAGTGGACATTTTGACTGTGCATTTCCCCCTTTTCCAGAAAAAAGATAATGTTTGACTCTGGCATATTCTATGCTTATTGTTTAAGTAGAGGTGAAAAAATGAACAGCCGGCAGAAATTTATATTTTTGCTTGTTTTTCTTGTTTTATTGACTGCTTATCTGGCTATAGCTGGCGAAAAACACTACACCCTTTCTAACGGAGAGAAAGATTTCTACTTTGGTCACATAAGCTACCTTCCTGAAGATATCGGAACAAAAAACCCTGAAGTGCTAAGAAGCGGGTTTATGGCCGGCGAAGAAGTGCAGCTTAATTTTCCGGTTGTTCCTGGTGATGTGATTATCACCTACGACCGTCCCTGCGAAATCCAGTTTGATACTGGGACTATAATCCGCCTTGATGTTAACTCCAGATTAAAAGTGGAGACTATCCTGGCCCAGACCCTGAGCTCTGAGCAGAAACTTTCCAGTCTGTTTCTGGAAAAGGGGCGGATGTATGTTATGTACACTGCCTATAACTCTTGGGAAATCTTCCAGTTAGTTACTCCTTCAGCCGCCCTCAAGATGAGAAATCATACTGTTCTAGCAGTTTCTCAGGATGGCCCGGATTCAACCAGGATTTCTGTCCGCCAGGGCAGTACTAAGGTGCTCTTTGGCCCGGATGAGAAAAACCTCAAGGCTCAGACTATAAAAAAGGGCGAGAATGCTATTATTGGTCAATCCCCTGAAATAAAGAGAGCCTCTAACTTCAGTGATTTT
>JACIYK010000193.1 GCA_014359965.1 Candidatus Aminicenantota bacterium | reverse complement strand
CAGAAATCAGGAGCCGGGCCGGTTTATTCTTTTCGGCCACGGAGACTGGCTCTCAGGCACGCGCTCAGCCAATGCCTATGAGCAGGGCTTTTATATGCCGCTCAGCCAGCGAGCGCTGGAAAAGTTTTCACCACTGAGGGTTTTCCTGGGCCATATTCATCAGGTGGACCAGAGACTGGACCGGGCCGTGATTTATCCTGGTTCTCCCTGCGGTCTGGATATCAACGAGACAGGAAAAAGAAGATTTCTTGTTTATGACACGGAGGAGAATCGGGTTGAATCAAGGGAAGTGATTTCACCGGTGATCTATTTCATTGAAACGCTTCTCGCTCTGCCAGTGGGTGATGAGCTTTCCCGGTTGCAGGAATTAATCGGAAAAATGATTGAGGGTTGGGAATTGGCTAAGGAGGATCTGAAGAAGGTTAAGCTTCGTCTTAAGGTCAGGGGTTTTACCAGGGATAAAGAAGCCCTGACCAGGTTTATCCAGCAGGAGATACGCGGCCGCGGTCTTAGTTTTTATGATGAGGCTGGAGCAGATTTTTCTGAGCTCAAAATCACCACAGATGAATCAGAAGCCCGGCTTCTTCTTTTAAGCCAGCTTCAGGAAAAGCTTAAACAGATTGACCTGAGCAGGTTTCAGGCATCAAGCGATGAGGTGCTGGAAAAGGCGGCTGAGATTATTTTCGGAGGATGATAACCATGGGTCTCAGAATAAGCGAAATTCACCTGACTGAATGTGGACCTCTATCAAAACAATCATGGAAGGAACTGGAAACAAAAGACCTGGTACTGATTTATGGTAAAAACGAGTCCGGAAAATCCTTCCTGATTGACTTGCTGCTCAACGCGCTTTTTAAAAATAAGAGGGACTACTGGGGTTATATCAGAAGCGAAGTTAACGGAAAGGTATTTCTGACCGGCTCTTTAGCCGGCTCCGGCGGCGATGGGGGCGGGCAGTTAGAATTTGCTACCAGGGGTAGGTCCAAAAGAAAGCTTGAAGATTATCTGGTAGAACTTCCGGGCGCGGGCCTTCCGGCCGAGCTGGCCAGGCTGCTGGTCGTTCGGGCCGGAGAAGTAGAAATCATTCGCGACGAGCATGGGCTCACGGTCGAGTTTTTAAAAAACCTTTTTTCCCAGAAGCGGGTTATCAGCGAGATTGGCAGTAGAATTCCGTCGAGTATTAAAAAAGGAGAAATCCTCGAAGCCGAAGGCCGGATAAACATCGAGGCCAGAGCAAGCGAGGCCAAAGAGTATCAAAACCTGTCTGAGAAACTAAAAACACTGAATAGTCTTCTGGCAGAAGTCAGCGAAAAATACGAACTGGGAGAGCTTAAAACCCTCAACGTGAGAATGAAGGAGCTGGAAGAAAAGAAAGCCCGGCTGGAGCTAGCCCGGCGTCATGAGGCTTTTTTGTTAGCCAAGGAAGCGGAGGAAACACAGAAAAAGTTGGAAAGCCTGCCGGCGGAAGAAGATCTGTCCAGGATTAAAGCTAAGATTGATGAGTTCAAGCAGAAAAACAGAGAGGCAGCCCAGCTCAGCGCACAAATCAAAAAACTGGATGAAGAACTGAGAGATAAGGAAAAAGTTGAGCAGGAATTAAAACTTCAAGAAAGAGCCAGGCGATATAAAGCGGAAATACTCTGGCGAGAAAAGAAGCAAAAAGAGGAAGAACTGGAAAAAATAGAAAATAATACCAAAGAGATAGATGAGCTTTACAGGAAATATTGTGAAAAAACCCTTGCCATCAAGCAAAAGGATAAGGACCTGGAAAGCAAGAAACCGCTGGATGAAGAATATAACTGGTTAAAGATGGCCAAAGAAAATTATTTGAAGCTAAAAGAGGCCGGCAAAAAGCCAGGTCTTCCCTTTTGGCCAGCGCTTATTATCTCTCTGTTTTCGGGCTTGGCCGGGGTGGTTTTGTTTCTGTTAAATAAGGCAGGTCTTGCGCTTCCTTTCTGGCTAGTTTCTTTACTGGGATTGATTTATTTGATGGTGCAATTCTCCCGTTCGCAGAAAGGAGCGACAGAAGCCCGGGAACTTCAAGCCCTTAAAGAACAGTACCTTAAGAAATATAACCAGGAACTGCTTTCTTTAGCCGACCTGGAAGCCCGAGAAAAAAGTCTGGAAAAAGAGTATTACGGGCTTGAAGCCATCAAAAATCAACTGGAGCAGTTAAAAAACGAGTGCCGCCAACTTGTGGCTGATTTGAGCAGGCATGTGCCCGGCGGGCTTTCTGCAGTGGAATTGGAGGAAAAGATAGAACGGGTGGAAAATCTGCTGGCTGAAAATAAGAAAAGAATTGAACAGCTCAGGCAAGAAATTGAGGAAGTGGAGGTTCGTCTGTATTCGCTTAATGTACAAGAAAAAGATTTTGTGTATGAAAACCCGGGGCTTGAGTTTAATCAGGAAAAATATGAGGATTTAAAGAAAAGGTTAGAGAGACTTGCTCAGCGTGAAGCAGATAAATTGGGGCTGATTGCATCTCTGGAAAAGTTTAACTTTGATCTTAATGACTTGAGCAGCGAGATTTCTCGCTGGTTCGAGCAGACCTTTGCGGAGAAAATTGAGCCCGAGCGCTGGGAAGATAAATTAAATCAAGTAGAGTGCCAGAGAAAACAGCTGGAAAATAAAATAAATAGCAAGATGGGAGAGCTTAAAGGACTTGGGGTTTCCGAAGCTGATTATCTTGAAGTAGACCCGGGAGAAAACTATCAGCCGGAAAGATTGAGGCAGGTAGAAAGGGAGATTGAGGAAGTATCAAAAAAAATATCCGAAAAGGATAGTAGATTACGCGAGCTGAAGACGAAAGTGGCGGTTCAGACCGGAAGCGATCCTCTGGCTCCCTGGGAAACTCTGCTTGAGGCCCTTTTTAGCCAGATTGAAAACACCAGAGAAAATCTTAAAAAAGCAGAAGCTATCTTGATTTCTAGGATTTTGCTTGCTGATGTGATAAAAAATCTTGACCGCGAAGAAACTGAAAAGGTAGAAGAAATTCTCCAGTCGCCTGAAGTCGGAGAATTGCTATTGCGGCTGACCAGCAGGTACAAGGAGATTTACCCGAAGAAGGAAGAAAGCGGAAATGAAATTCTTTTTGTATCCGATGGTGTCAACGAATTTCCCCTGGCAGACCTGAGCACGGGAGCCAGAGAGCAGGTGCTTCTGGCGCTGCGCATTGCCTTCATTAAAAAGCTGCTCAAAAATCAGAGCTGTTTTCTTATCCTGGATGATGCTTTTCAGCACACTGATTACGAGAGGCGGCCACTGGTCGTGGATACTCTGGTGGAGCTGGCCAAAGATAGCTGGCAGGTTTTCTACCTGACTATGGATGACCATATCAGAGACCTATTTCAAAGCCGCGCTTCTTCCCTTGGCTCCGGGTATCATTTCATTGAGCTTAATTTTTCTTCTTAGCTCGAGTAGCATTTTTGAGGCTCTGGAAACAAAGAGTCGCCGTAGGCGCTGTTTCATATAGTATTTATGTGCAGAAGCTTTCTACCACTGGGCGATTAACTCAGAAGCAGACGGACGGCTCGCTGCAGTTTTCTCCTGCCTTGCTGAGTTAATAAGATTTTTGAGCTAGTATCATTTAATTCAGTATCACCTTACTTAATTGTGGGGACGATGTGGGGTGATTTGTTTGTTTCTGGTAATTAGCCTCATTATTCTCTTAGCAGGGGGCGGGTGAGGCAGGTGGGACCGCCAGAGCCTTTGAAGGCAATTTCCTCGCCCGGAAGTTCATAGACAAAGCACCCGGCCTGACGCAGGCGCGTCGCGGTGATTGGATTGCCCCTGAGAATGACCACGCGCCGCGGGCTTATGGCCAGCACGTTGCAGCCCTGGGTGGGGAACTCTTCGTCGGGGATTTCAACGAGCTCAATGCCCCTGTTCAGAAGAAGCTGGTAGAAAGCCACTGGCAGGAGTCTTTTATACACAACGGCCAAATCCACATCCAACAGGCTGATGAAGCTCATAAGGTGAAGGACTTCGCCTGGCCCATTCCAGTAAGGCAGGTCATAAGCCAGCACTTTTACCCCGAGCGGCCGCAGAATTTCCTGAAGCTGGTCTATACCCTCCTGGTTGGTCCTGAAACCGCGACCGGCGATGAGGGTTTTTTCATCCAGCCAGAGCAAATCGCCGCCTTCGGCTGTGGCTTTACCTGAAAGCTTCCCGAGAATCGGCACACCCCAGCTCTCAAGTACCTCAGCGAAAGCTTCCGGTTCGCCAGCTCTTTCCTTTTTCCCCATCTGTAGGATGATGGCCCCAGCCTCGGTGATTAGCACCGGGTCATGGGTGTAAATGGAATCAAGGGTGGTCCGCTCATCAGCCGGAAGATAAAGAATCTCCGCGCCTTCTTGCCTTAAAATCTCTTCCAGCTGAGCAAATTCTTCTTCAGCCTTTTTCAAATCAGGTGGAGCTGTAAAGCCAAGGCTCTGCCATTCGTGCTCAATCTTTTCCGCACTGATAAAAGCCTCAGCCGGCCGCTTGATCACCACCCGGCGCAGCTGGCCAACCATATTCTGTGCCCCAAATCTTTTTTCCATGCCTTCATAATAAATTAAACGATTTTCC
>JACIYK010000192.1 GCA_014359965.1 Candidatus Aminicenantota bacterium | reverse complement strand
GAGACTCACTCAATATTTTGACCACCTTTACCCTCCTTTCTTATTTTTTTTAAATATGATTCCAGTGGTTCCCGGATTCTTATTATTCCATTTTCTAAAATTTCAACTACATGAACCCGGGGATCATGTCCGCAAAGACGGCAGCCATCAATGCGCAGTAGTCTAATCAGGTTGCCTATTTCTTTGCCATAAAGAATCTGATCATAGCGAGACATGATTTCTTTTTTAAAAAGAACAATGGTTCCATCAAGGATATGGCCAACGGCATACCCCCCAGCCGCTTCGGCGGTTAACTCTTCATGACCGGACCTCTTCTGAGAAATGAAAAGAGCCGTTTGCCGCCATTTTTTCAGAAAGGTGAAAAGACTCCTGACAATCATTCGGGCCATCATTTCCCGGGCTTCATAAAGACCTGTAATGGAATCAATTATTGTCACCTTAGTCTTATAGCTCTTGATGGCGTAGGCCAGGGTATCTAAAAGGGAAGAAAGATCTTCCCTTAAAACAGTATTGGTTGAAGCATCAATGATGATAAGCCTATCCTCTATAGCCTCAAAATCGATGCCCATAGAAGCTGCCTTGTTTCTCAGACCAGTTGCGACAAAAACGGCTGGTTGCTCAACAGTAACAAAGCATACGGGATGGCCCAAACTTGCCTGGGTCAGAGCAAATTGCTCAGCCATCAAGCTTTTACCCGTATCGGGTATTCCGGTGATATTAATTATCCCGAAGGAAGGGAAGCCGCCAATGGGCTTTATGTGGGGTTTACCCTTTTTATCTAAATAGCTGACAAAAAAGAGGTTATCAAGTCCCTCGACACCAGTCTTCAGGCCAGTGATCTGAGGTATTTCGCTGCGAAGTTGCGAAACTAAATAAATGCTTTGATTCTGAATTTTATTTTGTTTTTCCCCAATTTCCCTTCTCATTTCCTGCCCCTTTTATTAATATTATCAAGACTTAATGACAAAAGTTAAATAATTTTTTGCATGGCCCCACTTAACTTGACATAGATTAAATTGATATAGTAAAAAGTAAAAGGCTCATACAGCTATATTATTGGTAAAAATTAGAGATTCATGGTTTGATTAAGCCTAAATTGAATCCTGGCCTATTCAATGAAAATGAAGCCAATTGAAGAAATATCAACAAGGTACAGAACATTCCTCTCCGACCATCTTTTAAAACCTTTATCATTGAGTTCTCTATTCACTCATTGAAAATTATTATTCTCAGAGTTTACCCATTAAAAATCGGAAGGACCAAATAAAAAAATGAATAAGATGACTAAAAAAGGAAAATGGCTATTGGTGATACTTGTGTTTCTCCCGTTATTAGCCGGCTTTGTTAGAATCAGCCATGGAAAAGGAGGTGAAAGTCAGAATCACTCACCTCGGATCGTAAATATAATAAATTTTGTCCGGCAGTGCGAACCCCGAGTTGACTGGATAACCGAAGAAGTGCTTTACCAGACGGTATTGGAGCAGATTAAAATCATAAAGCAGTATAATTTCAAAGCTACTTTTCTTCTCCAGTATGATGCTCTTATTGACCCCCGCTATCAAAAACTAATGAAAGAATTACCATCTGACCAGTTTGAGGTTGGCGCGTGGTGGGAAATACCACAACCTCTAGTAGAAGAGAGCGGACTTAAATGGCGTGGAAGATATCCGTGGGATTGGCATGCAGATGTTGGGTTTTCTACTGGCTATACGCCTGAAGAGAGAGAAAAACTCATTGATACTTATATGGAAGATTTTAGGAAGATTTTTGGTTACTACCCGAGATCGGTTGGATCCTGGTTTATCGATGCTTATTCCTTGAAATACATGCACGATAAATTTGGAATTGTGGCTTCTTGTAATTGTAAAGACCAGGTGGGCACAGATGGATATACACTGTGGGGCGGTTACTGGAGTGGTGGTTACTATCCGAGCCAAGTCAATGCTTACATGCCTGCACAGAACCCCGAAAAGCAAATTCCTGTTCCCATTTTCCGCATGCTGGGCAGTGACCCCATTCATCAGTATGACAGCGGCCTGGGAACTATGAACCAGCATGTTATCTCCCTTGAACCGGTGTATGAGAAGGGTGGAGGCGATGAGAGATGGTGCCGTTGGTATTTTGACTGGTTTGTGAATGAACCAGCCCTAAATTATGCCTATGTTCAGGTCGGGCAGGAGAATTCCTTTACCTGGAAAAGAATGGCCAGAGGCTACGAGATTCAGATGAAGATTTTAGAGGAGTTGGTCAAAAACGGGAAAATTGTCCTGCAGACTCTCAGTGAAACAGGAAAGTGGTTTAAGGAAAATTATCAGGTTACTCCACCAACTTCAGTTGTAGTGCTTAAAGATCATTCTGAGAAAAATTTAAAAACAATCTGGTTCAACTCGAGGTTTTATAGAGCCAACCTGCTTTGGGAGCGGGGAACTTTACGATTCAGAGATATTCATCTCTTTGATGAAAACATGGTCTCTGATTATTTTAAGAAACCCGGAACCTCAAGCCAGTGTTTTTACTACACCCTGCCGCTGGTAGATGGTTTTTATTGGAGTTCTGTTCAGACAATTGCCGGTCTGAAGTTTAAATACAGTGATGGGAGAGAGTTGAGAGGTGATAAACTGATGGTAAACGATTCGCCGTCCGGCGAACTTCTGGTATACTGGCCAACAGATTCTCCGGATGGAGATATTTTAGTCAGGTTTAAGGAAAAATCCCTGACTATTTTGACCAAAGGCGCGGTAAAAGATAACTGGTACCTGGAATTGAGCAGTGCTCCTGAAGCGGAGTTGCCATTTTTAAAAGTGAAACCAGATAGGTTATCATGCCGCTTTAAAAATTGGAATTACAAGGTTTTGCTGAGAAAAGGCAGGTTTCAAAAGAGAAGTAATGAGTTTTTAAAGATTTTCCCGGTTCAAGGCCAGATAATTATGGAATTCTCATCTAAATAACAAAGCGAACACAGCAGTTGTTAAGAAAATAAAAAATTTCTTGACTTGTTTGAAATAATTTCTAACATAAAGAAACAAATTCTAATTTTTTCTTGATAGAGAAAAATGAAGAATTTGAGTGAAATAAAAATTAATTCGTCAAGGTTTTTCATTTTGTTTGATGATTTAAAGGCCAGGAAATTGATTTTCTTAATAGATGTGGAAACTAACCAATGGAGGTAAATATGCCCATAAGCAAGACAAAACAATTTTCCTTTATTAAGATGATATTGATTTTACTTGTGCTCTTACCCTTTATGATGAGCACTGCCCTAAAACCAAAATATCTTAAACTTACCCAGAAAAAAAACGGGCTACATGGCTACATCAGCTTTGATCATGAGCCAATTCCCAAAGAATATGGAGCAGGGATCGGTTTTTATGTAGCCGTCTGGCCCTTGATTGAAGAACCTCTCTCTGGGTTTCAGATAGGATTACCCAGCACCTGGATTATTCCTGATAATTCTGATAACAAGACTACTCCGCTGTGTCCCGAGGGAACGCTGGCCAGGAAGTGGAAACCAAGAGGACCAACATGGAGCTCTGTTTTTCAGACAATTGAAGGTGGAGTGGGATATTGGGCTGGTAATCATTTTCGCTATGGCCCGCCCAAGTTCAGTATGAATGGCACGCCTCAGTGTTACGATTATGAAATAGGTTCACCAGGGTGGTCATTTTTTTACAGCGATGAAGCTCTGCCTGATGATAGGCTCGGTATCGCCCAGCTCAGCAACCGCTTACTGATTCCTCCAGACGGAATCACTTTTGAGGGTAATCCCAATGGAGAGTTTATTGGTTATACCTGGATGGCGCTGCCATTTACGGACCCAGAAGGGGGTGAATTTCCGACAGGCGACCAAAGTTGGACCTGTTTTTTAAGTACGGCCAATTTTAAGGGACCAATAGCCTTTTTTATCCCGGAAACCTGGAGCAAGATTGCCAAAATATTTAATTATCCATTCCTCTATGGACGCGGGCTTGACAGCCGGCCGGGGATTGCTGGTGGTGGAGCTATTGAAATTAATACCGTGCCAAGGTTTGAGGCTAAAGATTCGTCGGGAAGAGTATATGCCAAATTACCTAAGTTGCAATTTCCGGTAGATGAACAGGGAAGAACCATTATGGTTGAGGATGTAACTTATTATTCTAAAGCTGCTCTTTACGAAGCGTTCAAAGCGTGGCGTGATAAAGGTGTTTACTGTTCTGGTCGGTTTGAGGAGAGAGGAGCTATAAGACCAGTACTTGTGGCCAGGCAGACCCGGTATGACATGGCCGGAAAAGAAATTACTGGAGTGGAAGGCGAAAGTGGAATTTTTGAAACCCGAATTTTTGCCGGTAACCGCTGGGGACTTCAGTGGAAATCAAACATTAAAGGGAAAATGGGTATTTTCCCTCAGTATTATGTTTATGATGGGAAAAAATATCTGGCCATTCCGGAAGAAAAAGTACCTTCTGAAACCAGACTGATTCAGCAGAAGTTCAAATTGGCCCAGCCAGGCAATCCTTATACTTCTCCCTCAAAAGGAGCCTGGAGAAACCCGGGCCCTAAAGCCGGGCCATATAAAGTAAAGCTGGCTGATGGTT
>JACIYK010000191.1 GCA_014359965.1 Candidatus Aminicenantota bacterium | reverse complement strand
ACCAACCATTTTCTTGTGATAACGGGTTAATATTTTTAGAATTTCCCGGTTAAAATAAGCCTGGAGAGCATGGTTGTCTGGTAGGTTGTGCTTTTTCATAAAAGTCTGAATTCTTAGGTTTTCTTTCCAGTGCTTAGCTTCCACTTCATCCCCGCCTATGTGCACGTATGGGTCGGGAAAAAGCCCAGCCATTTCCTTAAAGAATTTATCAAAAAAGCGGTAAACCTCTGCTCTGGTGGGGTCAAAGACAGGTTCAAAAACACCAAACTTTCTCTCGATGGAGTAAGGCCCTGCGGCACTGGCATACTCAGGATAGGCCACAAACCAACTGGTAGAATGGCCCGGAATATCAAACTCCGGCATAACCCGGATGCCCAGGTCCGAAGCCAGGTTAATTATTTCTTTTATCTGTTCCTGGGTATAGTAAAAACCATCAGAACCTAACTGATGAAGCTTGGGAAAAGTCTTGCTTTCTACCCTGAACCCCTGGTCCTCAGATAGATGCCAGTGCAGGACATTCATTTTTACTGCGGCCATAGCCAGAAGATTTCTTTTTATTACTTCGATTGGCATAAAATGCCGGCAGGAATCAATCAGCAGCCCCCGCCAGGTAAACCTGGGCCTGTCTTTAATTTCCACGGCCGGAAAAAAATATCCCTGATTATCTGCGCAGAGAAGCTGAAGCAGAGTTTCAAATCCCCTGACTATTCCTATGTCAGTGACTGCCCTCAACTCAATCTTATCTGGTTTCACCATCAATTGGTAAGATTCATCTTCACCTGGCTTAAGTTTCCCTTCCCTTTCAAAATGATAAACCAGCCTTGTTTCGCTCGTTATCTTTTGCTCCTTAAGATAATCCTGGATTAAGAAAAGTCCTGTCCTTCCGCTCAACCTCTGCATAAAACGGACAGCGGCCTTAAAAGCTCTCTGGTCAGGCCGGGCCTTACCGCCAACAAAAAATTTTTCATCCAACCTGAACTGCCCTTCCTGCCAGATCAAACTGGCCGGCCAGGGCATTAAGGCCGGTTGGCTGGCGACAAGAGTACCCTCCTCAGCAGCTATAAGTCTGGAGTTTTCTTTTCCTGGAATAAAGCTAAAAAATAAAATCACAAGCACGGTCAAGATAACTTTTAAGCTATTAAAGCTCGGATTTTTAACCATAGCTGGCTCCTTCATTTATTGATTTAGCAGTTAACACCATTTTTATGTTATTTATTTTTTGCTTAATAAAAATCTGGCCGACAGTTTATAATCTGCCGGCCAGAAAAATCTAAAACTTACTTATAAAGTGGGTCCGGAGTTACTTTTACAGTTTTGTTCATCACTTCTTTTCCGTTGACTTGGAGAACCACCAAGTAGACTCCGGGTTCTACTTGATTGGCTCGAAAGCGCCGGCCACGGGCCGCAGGCTGGCGCCCTTCCTTTCTGCTGGTCAGGTTCCAGAAGACTTTCTGTATACCGGCGGAAAGCGCTCCACTTAATTCCTGTAAAACTTCTCCCTGAAGGTTTTTAATCTGAACCGTAACTTTATTCGCCTGATTTTTCAAATAATAATAAATATTCACACCAACTGGCGGGTTGGGAGCCACGGCAAACTCTCCGTATGATTGCCCGCGCCGGTCAATCATTTTCCACTGGATGGCTTCCTGGACATCAAAAAGATAGGCTTCCTTTTTGAAAACATCTTCTTTAAACTCTTTGAAGGGGTAAATATCTGCAATGTAAATACCGCGTCCATAAGTGGCAATGACTAGGTCCCGGTCTCTTTTCTGAATGGCCAGGTCGTTTATAACAACATCCGGCACTTGCGGTCCACTCATCCTCATCCAGTGCTGACCCCGGTCAAAAGTGACATACAGTCCATAATCCGTAGCCAGATAAAGAATGTCCGGATTGGCCGGGTCCTCTTCAATATCGTTAACCGGGCAGTTCATTCCACCCGAGATATCTTCCCAGGTCTGGCCCAGGTCTCTGGTGACAAAAACATAGGTCTTGTCTTCATTGTGCGTTCTATAGCCGGAATAAGCCACATAGCAAGTCTTCTCGTCATGTTGACTGGGTAGCACTCTCATAACCCAGCGGTCGTAGGGAATCAATGCTCCTTTTATTCCAGGACGCGGTTTGCCTTTCTGGTCATAAAATTTATTGGTGATGTTCACCCACGTCTGCCCAAAGTCAGTGCTTAATTGCAGGTTACCATCATCAGTTCCTGCCCAGTAAATCCCCGGTTTTTTGGGCGATTCAGCAAAAGTATAAATCGTGGCGTACTGCAGATTGGTCTTCTTGGAAAGAGCAATCCGCTTCGGGTCGTGTTTGCTCAGGTCAGGAGAAATCGTCTGCCAGGTACCCGGGTCACCATGACTCAAGGATCTGTGGACATACTGGGAACAAACAAAGACAATGCCCGGGTTATGTGGGGAAAGATAAATAGGGGCGTTCCACTGATATCTCTGAGGTTCGGCTCCAGCAGCCTGCTCCTCCGGGGTATTGCGTCGGGCCAGAGAAATAATTTCTCCGGTTTTAAAGTTCATCCGGCTGGAGGCACCAAACTGGCTTTCCCAGTAAATGTACTCCGGGTTCCACCAATCACGAACGACATAAAAACCATCGCCTGAGGGCAGATAAAGCCAATCGGCCGGGTAGACACCGTTAGGGTTGCGGTTCATAGAAGGCCCGAACCAGCAGCCATTATCCTGCGTGCCACCCATGACATTGTAAGGAAGCTCGTTGTCCACAGAAACGTCGTAAAACTGCTGAGCTGAGATAGTTTCTTTTTGTGACCAGTGCAGTCCACCATCCCAAGACTCACTCACTCCGCCATCGTTGCCGTTGAGAATATGTTTGGAATTCAGCGGGTCAATCCAGACCACTCTGGAATCAACATGACATTTCTTATTTGCTTCCCAGTTGGCAAATTGAAAGGTTTTACCGGCATCCCGGGAAATTACTGTTCTGGTTTCTGGAGCTATGAGCACTTTATCATCATTAGGGTCAACCACTAATCTTCCATAATAACCAGCTTCTACCTGATTCACCACTTGACTCCCGCCAGTCATCTTGTATTCAGTCATTCTCTTCCAGGTTTCGCCCTGATCTTCAGAGCGATAAATAACACCAGCTTTTTTCACCGGTTGGGCAGGTCGCAGAGCCCCAGCATAAAGAATGTCCAGCAAGCATCGATTGAGAGTTTGATAACGTCCTTTAGACTGGTCAAATTCTTTTGCCAGATTATCCGCTTCTTTCAACTGGTCAATAAATTCTTTTCGGTCTTTATAGACATTCCGGGCTTTGGTGATGACAGCTGAAGGATTAACCTTCAGTTTTACCAACAGGTCAGGATCCTGAGCCAGTTCCTGAAGATGGTCCAGAAGGTAGGCTTCATCTTTTATCGTTTTAGCCTCGAAAGAAAGATTTTCCAGGAATTCCTTTTTTATCCTCACCTGCTGTCGGTCTTTGATGGCAAAAGAAGCCAGATCAAAACCCGGTGACTCTAAAAACAAGGCAGAAAGTATCAGCTGGTTTAATCTTAGCCGATTGGCTTGCTCAGCTTCGGCTTTCTGGAGTATTTTTTCTGTTTCGTCCAGAGAAGCTAAGGTTTGCTCATCGTGATAGATTTTGCGTGCTGTGGCTATCAAGCCCTTCCAGTCTACGGCTGCCGTTTTCCTCAAGTTTGGGTCCTGAACCAGCTCATTCAAGGCTTTTACCAGGTCTTCAACCTTTTCTGCCTTAATAGGGGTGAATTTCACATACTTTAATAGAGCCGGGTTGATTTTATAGTCCTTTAATTTATTGAAATAAAATCCATCGCGGAAAAGATTTCTCTGATTATATAGATAGACACCTTCTCTTTCATTAAGACCCAGGTTAACTTCTTCATCCAGACGGAGGTAAACAATTTTAGGATTCTTGGGGTAGATGGCCAGACCGTTTCTTCCGGTTTTCATCTTTCCCAGGTCCGGCAGACCTTGGGTCAGTTTTTTCCATGTTTTACCACCATCAGTGGTTTTCCAGAGAAAATTTCCTTCCTGCCGGTCGAGAAAAGTCCAGGTCCGCCGGTAAACCTTGTAAGAAGCGACTATGACTACGTCTGAATTAGTCGGGTCCATGACAAAATCGCCTACTACCCGGTCTTTAAGGTCCAGGACCCTCTGCCAGGTTTTCCCACCATCAACTGATTTGTACAAGCCGCGTTCACAATCCTGGTCAGTATCATCATAAAGCTTTCCTTCGGCCGCCACATAAACTATATCAGGGTTTTTAGCATCTACTTCAATCTTGTTGATGAAATAACTTTTTTCCAGCCCAACATGTGTCCAAGTCTTGCCGGCATCTGTTGATTTCCAGACTCCATTGCCATGATAGGCAGCCCGGCTGTGAATTGGTTCGCCGGTCCCGAGGTAAAGCACCTCAGGCTTAGAAGGAGCAATGGCCAGATAACCCATACTCTGATTCCCGTATTTTTCGAAAATAGGCTCAAAATGAATGCCGCCGTCCACTGTTTTCCAAACGCCACCAGTAGCTGTGAGTACGTAGTAAGTCTGGCTCTGACCGGGGGGAACAGCAAAATTGGTGATGCGACCGGAAAAGGGCCAGGGGCCGATGTGCCTCC
>JACIYK010000190.1 GCA_014359965.1 Candidatus Aminicenantota bacterium | reverse complement strand
ATAACTTTTTTCATTTCCTCTTCTCCTCTCTTTAAATTATTTTAAATTAAAAAAATAGAAAATAAGTATAGCAAAAAACAAGGGTTAATGTCTAATTTAACCGAAGGAAGCAGCAGTCCTCAGAAAGATCCTAGTTTAGCTCTATAAAAACACCGGCTCTTTTAAAAAACCAGGGTTTTAGCACTCTTCAGCTGGCTGATTTTCTGGAGTCTTTAACATCTTTTTTCTTTTTCTTGGGCCAGGTCAGTTTTCTGACTTCAGGAGAAAGTAAGGGCCATTTAACCGGTCTACGCTTTGGCAGCCAGCCAGGTTTTTGCCTGTTGCCTATGCTTTTCATGGTCATCTATCTTTAAAACCAAAGCAATTATTAGAGAATCAACACGTCAACTACCATGGTAGCCGGGTCCAGAATAGCTGCTGTGGCTACTCCCTTAACCCAGCCGCAGGTTTCACCGGGGTTAATTATCAGTCGGCGGCCGTCACGGTTAACTTGCGAGCGGTGAGTGTGGCCAAAAATAATGACATCTGCTTCTGGCCAGACTTCAGTCTCTAATGGATAATGGGAAACCAGGATGTTAAGGTTCTCAAAGGTGAATTTCAAAGGAGCAGGGCTAATTTCACCAAATTCCAGAAAAACCCGGCTTAAGCCATCCTTTTCCCCGTCACAATTGCCGAAAACTGCCCTGACCGGGCAGCGCAAATTCTTTAATTCTTGGGCCGCAAACGGGGCCACAATATCACCGGCATGGATGACCAACCGGCAAGAAGCCTGGTTAAAAAGTTCTACAGCTTTACGAATGTTCGGAATGTTATCGTGGGAATCTGACATAATGCCTATCATGTGATAAATTATAGCTTAAATTTACCGTTTTGTCAGAGGGAAGGCGAGTTGACCAGCTTGTTAAATAAGTTCAAACACAAAGTGCTGCTTGACAGGATAAGGCAGAATTCATTAATATATAAAGGCTTAATTTGTAGTCAGGCAGGCGCGTAGCTCAGTGGGAGAGCGCTTCCTTGACGCGGAAGAGGTCGTGGGTTCAATCCCCTCCGCGCCTACCACTTGTTTTTTTAATGTATCACCTGGATACAACAAAAACCCTGAAAAGTGGTAAAATTAAATTTATAGAATAGAAAAGAATTGAATTACTGATGGATGAATTAATAAAAATTAAGGTTGAGGAGTCTGTTTTTTTTCTAAAAAAGGGTACTCCTCTGTCCGAAGTGCTTTCTGAACTCCCTTCGCCCCAAAAACCGATTCTTTTTAAAAGCGAAGGGCAGTTACTGGATTTAAGCTTTCCGGCTGACCGGGAAAGAGAATTAAGTCTAGTTTTTGCAGGAGACCCGCAAGCTCTGGAAGTTCTAAGACATAGTGCCTCTCATTTACTGGCCCATGCTGTGACCGAACTCTTCCCAGAAGTTCAGGTGGGCATGGGTCCTGCTGTGGAAAATGGGTATTACTACGATTTTTTAAGAGACAGGGCTTTTACTCCGGAAGATTTAGAGGCCATTGAAAAAAAGATGCGGGAGATTGCCACCCAGGATTTACCCATAGAAAGACTGGTCCTGCCTAAGGAAGAAGCTGTTAAAATATTTTCCGAAAAAAACCAGAAACTCAAGGTTGAGCTTATTGAAGAAAAAGGCGGAGCTGAAGTAACCTGCTACCGGCAGGGTAACTTTATTGATTTCTGTCTTGGACCACATTTACCTTCTACCGGTTTAATAAAACACTTCAAGCTTCTGTCCGTTTCCGGCGCTTACTGGAAGGGCGATGAACGGGGACCACAGCTGCAGAGAATTTATGGCACCGCTTTTTTCAGCGAAAAAGAACTTCAGGACTATCTGAATTTCTTAGAAGAAGCCAAGAAGCGAGACCATCGCCGTCTTGGCCCGGAGCTGGAGCTCTTCAGCACGCATGAAGAACTGGGTGGTGGGTTGGTCATCTGGCATCCTAAGGGAGCCATCATCCGCCATGAAATAGAAGCTTTCTGGAAAGAAGAACACCTGAAAGACGGGTATGATTTCATCTACTCTCCCCATATTGCCAAGCTTGACCTGTGGAAAAGAAGTGGCCATACCGAATTTTATGATGCTATGTTCCCACCTCTTGAGTTTGAGGGTTTCAAGTACCAGCTGAAACCAATGAATTGCCCGTTTCACATCATGGCCTACAAAAGCAGGCAGCGTTCATACCGGGAACTACCACTGCGCTGGGCCGAGCTTGGCACAGTTTACCGTTATGAAAGAAGTGGGGTTCTACATGGTCTGCTGCGGGTAAGAGGCTTCACCCAAGACGATGCCCATATTTTCTGCCGTGACGACCAGCTTGAGGCAGAAATTAAGGGAGTCATCAGGCTGGCCACTAAGTTGCTGGCAGCTTTTGGTTTTGAAAGCTACCAGGTTTACCTGGCTACCCGGCCGGAAAAGTACGTAGGAAAACTTGAAGACTGGAACAAGGCAGAGCAGGCCCTGGAAGAAGCTCTGAAAGCCTCGGGACTGCCTTACCAGATTGATGAAGGTGAAGGTGTCTTTTACGGGCCCAAAATAGACATCAAAATCAAAGATGCCATTGGCCGCCTGTGGCAATGCACTACCGTGCAGCTGGATTTCAACCTGGCCGAGAGGTTTGACCTGACTTACGTTGGAGAAGACGGTCATTTTCACCGTCCATTTCTTATTCACCGAGCACTTCTCGGCTCTATGGAACGATTTTTCGGCGTGCTCATTGAACATTACAAGGGGAATTTCCCGCTCTGGCTGGCTCCTGTGCAGATAATAATTCTGCCTATTGCTGACCGGCATGAAGCCTATGCCCGAGAAATACAGACCCGGTTAAGAGCTGAGGGGTTCCGGGTCCAGGTTGATGACTCCAGAGAAAAAGTTAACAAAAAAATAAGAGAAGCTGAAGTCCAGAAAATTCCGCTCATTGCAGTAGTCGGAGACAAAGAAATTTCCAACCAGAGTGTTTCACTGAGAATTCATGGTCTGGGCGATCGGGGACAGATTAGCCTTGAGGCACTCATTCAGCAGGTTAAAACCTTAATCCAGAATAAATCTTTAGAAATTAAATTTTAAAGGAGGTAAACTATTTTCCACCGACAACCTTATCGCCCGGCTAAAGCCAAGGAAAAACCACACCGGATAAACGAGATGATTCGGGCCCCTCAGGTTAGAGTGATTGATGAAGAAAAAAATCAACTGGGTATCATGAGTGTAGCTCAGGCTCTGGAAATTGCCCAAGAACGGGGCTTGGACCTGGTGGAAGTTGCGCCCCAGGCTAACCCGCCAGTCTGCCGTATTATGGATTACGGCAAGTTTCTTTACGAGCTACATAAAAAAGAGCATGAGGCCAAGAAACACCAGAAGCAGGTTCAGATTAAGGAAATAAAGTTTCGCCCGAAAATCAGTATCCACGATTACAATTTCAAGCTCAAGCACATCCGGCGGTTCATTGAAGAAGGAAATAAAGTAAAAATAACAATTATGATAAGAGGAAGAGAGAGGTCTCACCCCGAGATGGCCCAGCAGATACTTGACAGAATCTTGGCCGACGTGGCTGACATTGCCAAACAGGACGGCGAAATCAAAAATCAGGACTGGGCCAGCACGGTGTTGATAGTTCCCATAAAAACAGGAGGTAAAGATGCCAAAAGTAAAAACCAAAAAGGCAGCCAAAAAGAGATTCAAAATAACAGCCAACAAAAAAGTTCTGCACAAGAAGGCCAACAAGAGCCACATTCTGACGAAGAAATCAGCTAAGAGGATCCGACAGTTAGGCAAACCGGCGGAGCTGAGCCCCGCTGACCGCAAGGTGGTCAAGAAGATGCTGCCCTATGATTTTTAAACTCTCCCCTTCACCGAGCTGCTTAATTTGAAAGAAAGGAGCGAACAACAATGCCAAGAGTAAAAAGAAGTTCAAAAAAAAGAGAAAGAAGAAAAAAAATATTAAAATTAGCTAAAGGTTACTGGGGAACCAAGAAGAGCAATTACCGCACAGCCAAGGAAACAGTGGAAAAAGGTCTGCAGTACGCCTACCGTGACCGCAGAGCCCGGAAAAGAGACTTCCGTCGGCTGTGGATTATCAGGATTAAAGCTGCAGCTGAAGCCAACGGGATTTCTTACAGCCGTTTCATCAAGGGACTGAAAACCCTGAACATTGAGCTGGACCGGAAAATCCTGGCCGAAATTGCTGTTTCTGCTCCCCAGACATTTTCCTTTCTGGTGGAAAAGGTAAAACAAGCGGCAGCCTGATAAAAAATGAACAGCCTGTCAGCTAAAATTGAAGAATACCGCCGCCTCTTCCAGGAACTGGCTAGCAAGATAAACGAGTCCAGAGGCGTGGAAGAACTGCGACAAACTTTTCTCGGAAGGAAAAAAGGTCATCTCACTTTACTCTTTGAAGAGTTGAGAAATTTGCCCGCAGAAGACAAAAAAACTTTTGGCCGGGCCATTAACGAATTCAAAAAAGAAGTTGAAGAAAAGCTGGCTGAACTGGAGCAGAAATTCAGCCAGAAGAAAAAGGAAAGAATAATTGACGACCTGACCCTGCCGGGAAAAGAAATATACTGGGGTGCGCCGCACCCGCTAACCGTCGTTGCCCTCTTTGTAGAAGTCGAGGAAGTAGCCGGTCTAGTCGCGCT
>JACIYK010000019.1 GCA_014359965.1 Candidatus Aminicenantota bacterium | reverse complement strand
TGGAGGAAGTTTTGGTTCTTTAGTCTTCAGCTCTTCCATGATTACTTCAATCGCTTTATTTAGCTGCTCATCAATCCCTTCATACTCTTTAGCTGGGTCGTTATCAACATAAATATCAGGCTCCACCCCTTCTCCTTCTATGATCCACTGTCCTTCCAGGCTGTAGGTGGCAAATTCAGGCTTATTTAGATAACCACCATCAATTAGAGGCAAACTTCCCCGGATACCGACTACCCCGCCCCAGGTTCTTTTGCCGATCAATTTACCGAGCTGCATCCTCTTAAAGCGGTAAGGGAAAATATCGCCGTCCGAGGCAGAAAACTCATTGATTAGAGCCACTTTAGGACCCATAATCAGAGCACCAGGGTCAGGCCTGGGTACTGAACCCCGAGCAATGTCCACCATCACTGCTTGCCGGGCCAGCCTTTCTATCAGCATTGGCGAAACATTGCCACCGCCGTTACCGCGCACGTCAATGATCAGAGCCTTTTTGTCAGTCTGGGGGTAAAAGTGTTTAACGAATTCATTCAGCCCGGGCACTCCCATGTCAGGTACATGGATGTAAGCTACTTTTCCACCAGTGGCTTTAGCTACATACTCAGTGTTTTTCTTGACCCAGTTATAATAATAAAGACTATTTTCCCTCTCAATGGGCACCACTACTACTTCTCTGGCACCTCTTTCGCTCGGACGACTGTTTACCCGCAAAGTCACCTGTTTACCTGCCGTGTTCACCAGCAGTTCATAAATATCTTTAACCTGGTTGACTGGACAGCCATTTATAGCAATGATGTATTCTCCTTCTTTCACGCTCACACCAACTTCAGTCAGAGGTGACCTTAAATTGGGGTCCCAATTTTCGCCGCTCAGAATCTGTTTAATCAGATAATAACCTGATTTATCTTTCTCCAGCCTGGCGCCCAGACGCCCGACGCTAATTCTTTTTACCTTCGGCAGGTCACCTCCCCCTACATAAGTATGACCGCAGTTCAGTTCACCAATCATCTCCCCTATGACATAGGTCAGGTCAGCCCGGTGGCGGACAGCTCTGGCCAGCGGTAAATACTGTTGCTTGACTTTTTCCCAGTCCACACCGTGCATGTTAGGTGCGTAGAAAAAGTCCTTCATCTGGCGCCAGCATTCTTCAAAAATCTGGGCCCACTCGGCCTGACGGTCCAGCCAGACCTCCAGGCAGGACAGGTTGAGTTTGTCTTCAATCTTTATCGGGCCTGAGGGCAAATCAATGATGGCAAAATCTTTGCCTTTTTTAACCAGCATTTTTTTCTGGTCGGCCGAGATAACATAACCATTCACCTGGCCGAGGTCTTTTTCTTCCCGCTGACTCAAATCATAACATTTAAGGCTGGTCTGGCGGTCGCGGAAAGAACGCTTCAGGTAAAAAAGCTTATCACCGACCGAAGTCAGCGCAGAGTAACTGGCTACTTCTACAGGCAGGGCCACGATGCGATCTTTAATTCCTTCCTTATCAATTTTCACTACCACTTTTTCAGGCACTTTGGCAGCTGTTTTCTTTTCCGCTGCTCTGAGTGTCCTGGACTCGCTCTTAGCTGGTTCGGGCGCAGATATTTTGACCTCATCGCTTTGAGGTTCAAAAGGAGACCTGACTTCTCTGTTGAGGGTTACTAAGTAGAGGCGCGACATATCCAGGTAAGCATGGTTCCATTCGGTCCGGCTGTAAACCGGGTTAAAATCCCGGTCAGAGACAAAAAACAGATATTTCCCGTCGCTGCTGAAGCAGGGAGAGTAAGAAGAATACCAGCTGTCAGTGACTTCAAAAGTCTCTTTAGTGCTCAGGTTGTAGAGATAAATTTTATCCAGACCGTTTTCTTCCTGCTGGGAATAGGCAATCCAGTTGGAATCAGGCGACCAGGCAAAATCCCTAATTTCCCAGATTTTCCCCCTGGCCACCTCTACCACCTGCTTTTTCTCCACGTCCACATAACGCAGCCGAAACATCCGGTCCGACCAGAGAAGCTTCTTACTGTCCGGCGACCACCTGGGTCCGTAAAGGTAGCATTCGGAATTAAAAGTCAGCTGAACCGGTTCAGAAGAGCCATCCTGAGCTATAATGTAAATTTCTTCACGTCCACTCTTATCTGAAACAAAGGCAATCCAGCGCCCATCAGGAGACCAGACAGCATCGCGTTCGTGAACGCCCGAGGTACCAGTCAGGTTCCTGGTATTGCCGTTCTTAGCCGGCACGGTGAAAATTTCACCCCGAGCGCCAAAGACAGCTCTGGCTCCATCCGGAGCCAGGTCATAAGTGGTAATCATCTCTCCGACCTTCACCAGTTCTTTTCGCGCCAGAGCCTGGTCATCTGCGATAAAAACAGGAATTTTATTAATTTTCTCTGTAGCTAAATCTAATCTGTAAAGATAACCACCGTTTTCAAAAATAATAGCCCCGGGTCCAAGAGAAGGAAACTTGACATCATAATCTTTAAAATCTGTTATTTTTCTGGTCAGTTTCGTTTCCAGGTCATAACAGTAAATGTTAAAACGTTTCAACTCATCGCGGTCCGACAGAAAATAGATTTTATTCCCACTCCACATGGGAATAATATCTGAAGCAGGATTATCAGTAATGTTTTCCGTCTTTTTGCTTTTAAAATCGTAAACCCAGATATCATCAGCCATACCGCCGCGGTATCTTTTCCAGGTCCGAAATTCCCGGAAAATGCGGTTAAAAGCCAGCTTTGAGCCATCAGGAGAAAACGAACAGAAACCACCACGGGGCAGGGGTAACTGTTCTGGCAAGCCCCCTTCTTTAGGTACTAAATAAAGTTGACCGTTAAAATCATTCCATTCCGCCATCCGTGAACGGAAGATAATTTTCTGTCCGTCGGGCGTCCAGCCCATAACTATGTTGTTTGGTCCCATCCGGTCTGATATATCATCGCGGGTTAAAACCGGTGTAAAAGTAAGACGAACAGGAGTACCACCCTCAGCCGGCATTAGATAAACCTCACGGTTGCCATCATACTCGGCCGTAAAGGCTATCCAGCGGCCGTCAGGAGAAAAGCGGGCAAAAGCTTCATAGCCTGGATGAGAAGTAAGCTTCCTGGCTGTCCCTCCGTTTACCGATACGGTGTACAGGTCACCGGCGTAAGAAAAAACTACTTGGTCTTTGTACACTGCCGGGAAACGAAGCACGCGGGCTTCTTCCGCCGCTAAAAGATAGACAGGACTGAGCAAAAATAAAAATAAAATAAAAAACCCCATAATAAAAAGAATTGACGGTTTTAGCTTGGCTTTTGACTCATAGCAACACATTTTCCTCTCCTTCTTTTTCATAATAAATCGTCTCTATTTTAAATTTGATTCACCGGATTAATCAAGTTTTATCTTTTTTGCCGCTTCTGCTGGCTGCTTATAATGTTTTGGCTGAAATTGTTAGATGCACTAAATATGTTGACGCTAAATTAGAATTAATTGAAAATTAAATTAAAAATTAAACCAGAAAGGCAGAAAAAAAGATGGAATTTCTCAGCCAGCTTCCTCCAGTCATTCAGGCCCTGCTGGGCACACTTTTCACCTATTTGATGACCCTTCTGGGCGCCATTTCTGTTTTCCTGGTCAAAAAACCCAGTCGTAACCTTCTAAACATGATGTTAGGTTTTGCCGGCGGGGTGATGATAGCCGCCAGTTACTGGTCTCTTTTAGCCCCCGCCATTGAAATGTCCCAGGAAAGGAATCTGCCTGGCTGGCTCCCGCCAGCCGTGGGTTTTCTGGCAGGAGCATCTTTCCTTTTCCTTTTAGACAGGATAATCCCCCATCTTCATCTTTTCATGCCAGAAGATACGGCCGAGGGGCTGAAAACGCACTGGCGGAGAACAACTCTTTTAATTCTGGCCATTACCCTGCACAACATACCGGAAGGCTTGGCTGTTGGCGTAGCTTTTGGCGCCGCCTCAGCTGGAATCACAACAGCTACATTCGGCGGAGCTCTGGCCCTGGCTCTGGGCATCGGTTTGCAAAACCTGCCTGAAGGACTGGCTGTCTCTGGTCCTTTAAGAGCAGCAGGCTTGAGCCGAAGTAAGAGCTTTTTTCTTGGTCAGCTTTCCGGACTAGTAGAACCCTTGGCCGGAGTACTAGGGGCTTTAGCTGTTACCAGAATGCTTTATCTCCTGCCTTATGCCCTGTCTTTTGCTGCCGGAGCCATGATTTATGTAGTGGTAGAAGAAGTAATTCCTGAATCTCAGGAAGGCGGAAAATCAGATTTATCCACTATTGGTCTTATCGCTGGTTTTTTAATCATGATGATTCTGGATGTAACTTTAGGCTAAAAAATTCTGCACTGCGAGCTATTATCCGGGCCTTTTATGCTGTTTGAAATTATCTAAAATAATAAAAAAATAATATTAGCGAACAAGGAATATAAAAATATTACTTCACAAGCCCTGCTGCTTTCGTAGTTCTTTGCCTGACCTGATTCCATTCATCTGCTGAGAAAAAATACCTTACGGAAATTTTTCTTCATTAAATAAGATTTTTTGAACTATCTCTGGAGCAAAAAATAATGAATCTTTCTGGCCTATTTTTTTATCTTTTTCCTCAGCTCGTCAATAATGTCTGGCTCTACTCTGGCTCCAGATTGAAGAGCCTTCAAACAAAACTCCCAGCTTTTTTCGTAATCACCCTTCCTGAAGTAAATAAGCCCCACCTGATGATAAACCTGGGCATTACTTTCATCATCTGGTTTGAGGGCTATGGCTTTTAAAAATAGTTCCAGGCTTTTGTCCAGGTTCCCGGCACTGAGCTCAACCATGGCCAGGTTCAGGACCACGTTTCTCTCCAGTGGGTCTAGACTCAGAGCTCTGGCCAGAATCTGGCGAGCCTCTTCCAATTTTCCCTGCTGGGCTAGAGAAATTCCCAGGTTGTTGTAAGCTTGAACCTGAGCGGGGTCAAGCCTTATGGCTTCCAGGGCGGCCTGTTCAGCTTTTTCCCAGTCTTTTTTGTTCATGTAGGCATAGCTCAGGTTAACAAAAAGACGCACCTGATGATAGCCTTTTTCCGCCGCTCGGTTGAGCTGTAAGATGGCCTCATCCCACCTTCCCTGCCTTAAATAACAAAGTCCCAGAGCCGCATAGGCTTCAGCAAAATAAGGGTTCAGTCTTAAAGCTTTAAGAAAATAACCTTCCGCCTCTGTCCAGCGTCCCAGGTCTGAAGCCGCTACACCCAGATTGTAATAAGCCTTTTCGTAATCAGGATTAGCAGCCAGGGCTTTCTGGTATTCTGAGAATGCTTCCTCAAGCTTTCCTTCTTGACTAAACAGGTTTCCTTTAATGTTATGAGCAGAGCTCAAATTAGGGTTGAGTTCCAGGGCTTTGTCCGCATAAATTCTGGCTAGCTGCCAGTTTTTTTTGCGGAAGTTGACTTCAGCCAGGTTGGAAATGGCCAGTGCGTACTTTTCGTTAAGCTCAACAGCTCTTAAAAATTCAGCTTCAGCTTCCGACAGGCGATCCATTTTCAAGTAGACTTCGCCCAGGTTGTTATGCGCTTCAGCAAAATAAGGCTTAAGCTTAATAGCTTTTAAATAAGCTTGTTCGGCTTCCACTAGGCGGTTCATCTTGCTCAGAGCAATGCCCAGATTATAAAGAACCTGTGGTTTATCGGGTGTCTTCTTTAATATTTTCTGGTAAAGCTCTACAGCCTGACCAAACTCGCCCATCCGGCGCAGACAGATGGCTCTAAGGTTTAATATCTCCAGGTCGTCCGGGTTTATCTTGTAAGCTTCTTCCAGGTATTCCAGTGCTTTCTGATACTGGCGTTTTTCTACGGATAGCTGGGCGAGCATTACATAACAATCACTTAGACACGGATTAATTCTCCCCAGCGAAATTAAATCTACTTTTTCTGGCCTGGTACTTGGAACAGACCCCGATTTTTTTATCTGTGCTCGTATTTTGAGGTAAAGGTGCTCAAGCTTTTCCCTGACTTCAGGCGAGAAGGGAATTTCCGACGGACTAAAGACTCGCTGCCGGCCGAGGTAAACAATCTGACGGTTGAACTCATCAAAATCTTCACCTACTTGCCCGCAGGCCATGACCGAACCTGGAAAAGGCACATGCACGGCACCAAAAATGTGGCCGAGTTCATGCTTGATGAGATTTTTGAGCTTCTTTTCATCCGGGGTGTAAACCAAAACGACAATCCCCGCCTTTAGCAGGGCCAGCCCGGAATGCTCGCTGGAGATACCCTTCTGACCGGTTATGGCCATTAGTATATCAGCCTTTTCTCTGAGGTTTGGCGAATCCAGCCACTCTGCCAGCTCTTCAACGGTTCTGGCTTCATCAGCAGATTTCCATTTCCCCCAGCCAAGGCTGAAAAACTCAAGGGCGAACATAGACACAAACTCAGCTGAAACCTTTTCCAGCACCCTTTCAATCTTCTTCTTGCCGTCAGCTATAGCAGAAAATTCTTCATCAGCCAGCAGCCGGACGCTGATGCGTCTTACTTCTTCAGTCCGGTTTTCTTGAAGTCCAGAATGAATTAAATGGAAGGGGCTGGTTAGGACAATCGGATTTAAAGTAAGAATGTTTTTTCCGTCTGTAGAGCAGTCCCCGGGCCAGGCATAATTAAAGCTCAGTAGTAGCAGTGTGACTAGACAAACCAGAGCTGTAGATTTCAGGCCGGTTGAACGCTTCATCAATTAGATGATAACTCAGTTAGCCGGTTCTGAAAAGCTCTGGCCGTTATTCAATCTGTTCTTCCTTTCCTGCCGGCGCTGTTCAACCAATGAATAGACTACCGGAATAAAAACCAGAGTTATAAAGGTTGAGCTGGCGAGACCACCAATCACCGTTCTAGCCAGCGGAGCCTGAACCTCACTACCTTCTCCTAAGCCAATGGCCATGGGCAGCATGCCAAAAATAGTGGTCAAGGCAGTCATTAAAATTGGCCGCAATCTTCTCCGACCTGCTTCTTTAACTGCTTCCATTAATTCCATACCATCACGGCGTCTGAGAAGGTTAGTATAATCAACAAGCAATATGGCGTTGTTGACCACAATACCACCTAACATGATCAATCCGATATAAGTTTGCACATTTAAAGTAGTATTGGTGAGAATTAAAATCAGAACTACACCGATTATGGCCAAGGGCACAGAAAACATTACAATCAGCGGGTCTCTGAGAGATTCATACTGCATGGCCATGACCATATAGACCAGAAACAGAGCCAGGATAATGCTGATCATCAATTCGCGATTGGCTTTCTGCTGTTCCTCATAATCTCCTGTGAAGTTTATGGCAAAATCTCTGGGCACTGGAATAGTTTTTAGAGCCTGCTTGGCCTCCCGAACAACTGACCCCAGGTCGCGGTCAGCAATTTCGCCAGAAACATTGATGATTCTTTCTCTATCTCTTCTTTCAATCTGTTGAGGACCGCGTTTGCTTTCCACTTCTACTACATTTCTCAAGCTAATCTGTTGTCCGTCGGAATTGGTGATAGTTAAATCAAGCAGGTCATTGATATCCAGCTTTTCTGAATCTTTTACCTTAACCAGAATCCGGTATTCCCGGCCGCCTTCTCTAAACTGGCTGGCCTGGGTGCCAGAAAGGATAGTCTGGATAAAAGAGCCAATCTGGTTGACAGAAAGCTTCATTTCAGAGGCTTTCTGACGATTTATGACCAGGTGCTGTTCTGGGGCACCTTCCTGCCGGCTAACTCTGACATCAGTTACACCGCGGATATTCTTTACCACACGGCTGACCTGTTCGGCTAGGCTTTGAGCCACATCCAGATCATAGCCTCTAACCTCAATTCGCAACCTTTCCTGGCCACCACCGCCTCTCATACCGAACATCATCTGTCCGCCGGAGGCTCTAGTCCGGATTATAGCTCCAGGAATGTTAGATAGTTTTCGGCTGAGGTCAGCAGCTATTTCCTGGCTGGAGCGAGTTCGCTTGGATTTGGGCACTAACCTTATGGTGATATTACCTTGGTTGGCTCCACCACGCCAGCCACCACTCCCGGCATTTTCCATAATTGATTCAAGCTCTGGCACGTATTGTTTGACCAGGGCTGAAACTTCTTTAAGCTTCTGGTCCATGACCGCCAGCCTGGTTCCCACTTCCATTTCCACAGTTATGGATACTTCCCCTTCATCGGTCTGAGGCAGATATTCTCTTCCCACAAAACGGAAAAGGAATACGGAAACCATCAGCAACACGAGCGTGACTACAACAACTCGCAACCGCCGGTGAAGAGAGTAATTAAGAAGTTTCTTGTAAGAGTTCTCGATATAGGCAAAAATTTCTTTACTTTTAAGGTAGATTTTTGACCTTCTTCTATCTTTTTCATCCTCTTTGCTTTTAAGTATTTTGGTGGTTAACATAGGCACCAGAGTTAAAGCCACAATCAGTGAACAAGCCAGAGAAAAAGTAACCACATAGGCTAGTTGTTTGAACATAATGCCCGAAGCTCCCCGGACAAAAAGCATGGGCATGAAAACAATTACTGTGGTAATGGCGCTAGCGATAATGGCACCTGTTACTTCTTTTGAACCATCAATTCCGGCTTTTATCAGCGGTTTTTTCTCTTCTTCCCTCATGCGGTATATGTTCTCCAGCACAACGATGGAGCTGTCCACCATCATACCAATACCGAGGGCCAAGCCGCCAAGGGTCATGACGTTAAGAGTAAAGCCATTAAAATAAATCAGCACAAAGGTAGCAATAATGGAAATGGGAATGGACAGAGCAATGACCATGGTGCTGCGAACATCAGCCAGGAAAAAGAGCAGAACAATTACGGCCAGGAAACCGCCGTACATAGCTGCGTTTGCAACGTTGTTAATCGAATTTTTGATGTACTTGGCGCTGTCTCTCAAGATTACAAACTTGAACTGTGGATAATCTTCTTCTACTTGTTTTAATTCTTTTTTGATGCCTTCCACCACTTTAACCGTGTTCTGGCCCGATTGCTTGTAGATAGAAAGTCTGATGCCAGGTAAATCATTGATTCTTGTTATTCGGGTTATGCGACGGAAAGTATCTTCAACGCTGGCGATATCTTTAACCCTGATGGCGACACCGTCTCTAATGGCTACAATGGTCTCTTTTATCTGGTCAATGCTGGTGTACACTCCAGGAATACGAACAACTATCTCGTAATTGCCCTTTTCAATGGTTCCAGCCGGAAGGTCAATGTTTTCTTGACGGATTTTACTGACGATTAAATCAAGGGGCAGGCCTAGGGCTTTTACTTTATCCGGAAAAAGGTTGACCTGAATTTCTCTTTCCAGTCCACCCCAGACATCGACTGAAGCTACTCCTGGAACCCTTTCCAGCCGGTAAGCTATCTGCTCGTCAATGATTTTTCGCACCTGGATGGGGTCCAGGTCGCTCAGCAGACCAACAAACAGGACGGGCATCTGCGCCGGGTCAAATTTGCGTAGGGTTGGGCGCTGAACCTCTTCAGGAAAACGTCCTATGATGCGGTCTAATCTTTCTCTAATATCGTTGGCCGCTTCATCGAGGTTAGTTCCCCAGGAAAACATGACTCGCACAGAACTTGAGCCTTGAGAAGAAACAGAAAATATTTCTTCTACGCCAGGCACGGAACTGAGGGCTTCTTCAATCGGTCGGGTAATTATCTGTTCCATTTCCTCGGGGGCAGTATTGGGGTAAGAGGTGCTGACGTTTAGGGTCGGGTAAGTTATGTCCGGCATCAAATCAATGGGCAGCCGACTCAAGGAAATAAAACCCAGCACCATGACCACCAGAGTCAACATAGTGACAAAGATGGGGCGCTTTATCGAAAATTCAGATAGAGTCATGTTTTCCTCCCTATTCGATCATCAAGCTAAAAAATCTTTTCTCATTCCTGAGGGATGAATTTATTTATCTACTTTCCTTTTTTCCCGGGAGCCTCTGGCTTTTTCTGCATTGCAGGACTGCTGTCCTGAGGTATGATAATGTTCATACCGTCTTGCAGCAGGTGCTGTCCCAGAATCACCACTAAACCAGAAATATCTGCCGGTTCAACAATCTCAGCTTTTTCACCTTCAACGACGCCGAGTTTTACCGGCACAAACCTGGCCTTTTTATTCTCCAGGTCAGCCAGAAAAACACCCTGCTGATTACCGCGAGTTACTACTGAGCTAATCGGGACAATCCGGGCTTTTTCTCTTCGGTTGTACTCGATTTGCACGTTGACAAACATTCCGGGTTTGAGGATACCTCCCTCGTTATCAATGTCTATTTCCACTCTGGCCTGTCTGGAAGTTTCTTTAAGAATCGGTGCCACTCTGACCACTTGGCCATGAAATTTTCGGTCCGGAAAAACACTGGAGCTGACAACTGCTTCCTGACCAACCTTTATGCGGAAATAATCTTTGTCCGTGGCGTAGATAACAGCTGTGATTGGTTGCAATTCTACAATAGAGATGATGGGAGTGTTGACAGAAAGGAGAGCGCCTTCATCTACAAACCTTTCCCCCACATAACGCACCGGACTACCGCTTTCCCAGGTGGCAATGATCCTGGTGTAAGAAAGCCTAACCCTGGCTGTTTCCAGAGCTGCTTTCCGGTTGGCCACCTGAGCTTCAGCCACCTTGAACCTGGCTTCCTGCGACTGGTACTGGGCCAGAGCCGCATCAAACTGAGCATCAGAATAAATACCTTTCTGGTGAAGGGTTTCTGCTCTTTCCAGGTCTTTTTTAGCCAGCTCCAGGGCACTTTTGGTTTCTTCATAATTTGCCCTGGCTACTTTCAAATCCGCTTCGGCCTGAGCTACCTGCTGCTGGTATTCCTCATCATCAAGCTGGGCCACCACTTGTCCTCTGGTGACCTTATCTCCAATGTTAACGTAGAGTTTTTTCAGTTTTCCGGAAACTTTGGGGGCAACTACGAACTGGGATTTTGGTATGAGGGTCCCAGAAAAATTTCCTACATCGCGGATGAGACCATTTTCCACTGGTGTTAGTACCACGGCCACGGCCGCCTGTCGAGGTCCACCGGCACGTGATTTCTTAAAAACAATTTGGCCGATTCTCCACAAAAACAAAACCAGAATGACCAGTCCAATAATTGACAGAATTTTCTGAGTTTTGCTCATATTCCTAATTTTTTGCAGCATCTTCATGTTGCTCTTTCTCCTATCTGCGATATATATACCTTACCTGACGTTTTGACCCAGGTTTTAATCATCATCAACGACCGTGATGTGCCGCTTTTCACGGCCTGTTCCCATAACCCGGTCAAGGTTAGCCAGAGAAACGTTGTAGTCTATGAGAGCCTTGAGCTCCATAGTCTGAGCGTTGGCCAGGTCTCTCTGATACTGAAGAACCAGGTAATTGGTGCTGAGCCCCACTTTGAATTTTTCCTGCTCAGCTTCCAGCTTCTTTTCAGCCAGTTCCCGGGCGGCTTTATAAGCCAGGGCTCGTTGGTAATTGGTTTCCACAGCCCTGACGGCCGTACTTATTTCCAGGTCCAGCTGCTGCTGCTGATTTTTAAACTTCAGCCGGGCCTGTTCCAGAGCCAGCTTAGCCTGGGCAAAAGCTGCTTGCGTAACGGCGCTGCTCACGGGCAGGGTGAGTGTGAGCCCAACATTCCAGTTTTTATACTTGAAAGCGAGGGCATCGCGCAGTGCATCTGACTTCTTTCCGGGAATTTTTCCTACAATTATTCCGGTTAATGGGTTGTCATTTTGGTAAAGAATCTGGTCACCAGAAATTCCCGGACTCCAGTAAGAAAGCTGTAACCTGAGGTCGGGCAAAAGCTGATTTTTGGCATACCCCAAATTAAACTCTTTGCTTTTAAGGTCTACACGCAGAGCAGCCAAGTCTGGCCTTTTTTCCAACGCTACGTTCAGAGCTTCCTCATAGGTGATTTCTCGTTTTTCTACTGAAGGGGTATCGGTGGGGATGATGGAAATTTTTTTGACATTTTCCATTTCAGCAGCCAGGTTAATCACGGCTTTTAGCTGGTCTTCGTAGTTTTTGACCAGAGCTTGAGCTTCCAGGATATCAGCCTGCCGGGTGCTGACTTCGCTTTCAGCTGTGAGCAGTTCAATCGGCGGTAGGGTGCCAGCTTCAATTTCTGTTTTATTCTTTTCAAGAAGTTCCTGAGCCAGTCTAAGAGACTGTTGTCTGACCTTTAGGTTTTCCCGGGCATAAACCAGGTTCCAGTAAGCCACTTCCACGGCATAAATGGTCTCTTCTAGAACTTTCTGAAAGGTTTCTTCTGATATTTCCCGGTTGTAATTAGCCACGATTATTTCCCGGCGTCCGTACTTGAAACCAAAATCCTTGAGCAGCGGCTGGCTGAAATTCAAGCGCAGAGTTGACCCGAAACGTGGGTTTATGGTCTGAAACCGGCGGTTGGAATCGTTCACGTAGCTATATAGGCTGGCCGAAAACGAGCCACCAAGAGGTATGTTCTGATTGAATTGAATGCTGTAATCATTCTGTTTGGTAACCACCACATCAGAAGCATCAAGGAATGAATAGGAAGCACTTCGCGTGGACTGGTCGTTATAGCTCACAGTAAAAGAAGGAATGTATTTCTCGGCAGCTAAAGCCACACTTTTATCAGCCATCTCAGGAGTAAGCATCTCAGCTTTCAGGTTAAGGTTATTTTTGAGGGCTTTGTAGATACACTGTTCAAGAGAAAGCTCGAGGGTGCTGCTCTCAGAAGTAATATCTTGCTTAACCTGCGGGGAAGGCAGGACTTCAGGAACAGTAACCAGGCTAAAAAGGAAAAAAATTGTGAAAGCCGAAAACCAGGTAATTAATTTTCTTACTTTTTTGTTTGATAAATTACTTTTATCTTTACAGCTCTTCATACTGAGCTCTCCTTTGCATTTTATAAATTATTTATTATCAATGCGTTACACAAATATAATAACATCTCACAGAAAAAATCTCTTTGCTTTAGACGTATTTCGTAGTTATTTCTTCCAGTACATTGGCCATTTTTTAACTCTCTGGCTAACTTGTTGCCTATCTGTATGATGCTTGCCTCCAAGCATGAACCTGCTGCAGCACCCGCTGGAATAAGAACGAAAACTTTTATCAGTTTTATTATGCAGATAAAATCATTCAGATTTTACCTTCAAGACCACCAATACAGGGTTATGGTCTGAATAATAAACCCCGTCGGAGGCTTCAAAAATATTCCAGTACTCTTCTACCTGGATAGGTTGGCTGATGAAAATATGGTCAATAAGCGGCCGCTCTGCCTCTGGTACCCGACCGAAGCCGTGAAAGCTCCAGGCAGGACCATGAACTTGTTTAGCTTCTTTACGGCTGTCACGTAAGAAGCCAGCATTGAGAATAATTCTTATCGGTTCTGCCTCAATGGTGGCATTAAAATCTCCAGTTAGAATTACAGGAAGGGAGCCAGCTATCTGCTTGAGGCGTTCAAGGAGCAAGAGTGCGCTTTCTTTTCTGGCAGTCTGGCCAACATGGTCAAAGTGTGTATTGTATAAGGCTAGCCTGTAAGCGCTTTCTTTTTCTTCCAGCAGTGCCCAGGTGACAATTCTCTCGCAGCTAGCATCCCAGCCTCTGGAACCAGGCACTTCCGGTGTCTCGCTCAACCAGAAATTACCTGATTTGAGAAGTTGCCAGCGTTTCTTCTGGTAGAGTATGGCGCTGTATTCGCCAGCTGTCTGTCCATCAGCCCGACCTACCCCAACATAATTGTAATCTGGCAGCCTTTCCAGCAAATCATCCAGCTGATTTTTTAATGCTTCCTGAGTCCCTATCAGGTCCGCAGCAGTTGAACGGATTAAATTAGCTACCCGATCTTTTCGGAAGTTCCAGTTTTGCTTCCCATCCTCAGGATTATCAAAGCGTAGGTTAAAAGTCATAACTTTCAGGGTGATGGACACATTTCTTTTAACCGCCGCCTGAACTTCCAGAAGAAACAGAGCTAACAAAACTGAAAGCCAGACTAGGAGGATTAAAGTTAGTCTGGTCATAGAAAAATTTTTCTTGATGCTCATGTTTATCCCGATGTTTTTAAAATAAAGCGAGCTTTAAAACATGGAGATTCATTATATCAAAAAATAATATGAAATCTGCTCTTCCTGTTTATTTAGTGCGTTATCTAGACTCTGAAGCTCTATTTTGGCTTGAAATCAATAAATCCAGCACAACCAATCATGTTCTTTATTTCAATTTTCACATAAATTTGGCTTTCTTATCTCTGGCAGAGATAGTTTATGGCTTGGCTGCAAAAAATCGTCTCTTTAGCGTCTCGGTGGCTTACTTTTTTTGATTTACTTGCTTCTCAAAAGGCTAAGTTTTAGCAAACGGTGAAATAAATGCTAAAGCATTTTTGTGGAGAAGAAGAGTGAGCTTCTGTTTTAATCATATTTTTTGCTTTACAAATGGGTCGATTAATAATAAAAATATTGTTATTAAAAAAGCCAAAAAAAATGTGGAGTGAGCATAGTGCCCCCCACTTTGAGAAGGAGAAAGGATGTTAGAAAGAACTTTGCCAGCTCTTTTTGAAGAAAGCGTAAAAAAATACCCGAAAAACGTCTGCCTCTGGGAAAAGCGTGATGGCCGCTACCAAGGTATCACTTACCAGGAAATGCGTCAGCGGGTCCATCGTTTTGCTGCCGGCCTGATGAGTCTGGGCCTGAAAAAAGGCGACCGGGCGGTTCTCATCAGCGAAGGACGAGCTGACTGGCTGATGAGTGAGCTGGGCATTCTTTATGCTGGAGCCATTAACGTGCCCATTTCTGTTAAGATTGACGAGCCTTCTGAGTTGAAATTCAGACTGACCCATTCCGAAAGCCGCCTGGCCATCGTCTCTCGCGGTCAGCTGCAGAAAATTAGGGCTATTAAAAACGACTTACCTGACCTGGAAAGAGTTATCGTCCTGGACAAGGTGGAGGAGCTGGAACCTGACGAAATATACGCTGAAGAAATCCTCCGGCAGGGTGACCTTTTTCTCACTTCTCACTCGCGGGAATTTGAAGAGACCTGGACTTCAATTAAAGAATCAGACCTGGCTAACATCTGCTACACTTCAGGCACAACCGCTGACCCCAAAGGCATCATGCTCACCCACCGCAATTATACCGCTAACGTTGAACACTCCTTGGCCCTGGTAGAGTGCCCGGAATACTACGTGACCCTGCTGATTCTACCCTGGGACCATGCTTTTGCCCACACCTGCGGTATTTACGGAATACTAAAAAGTGGTGCGGCCATTGCCTGTGTGGAAGTGGGAAAATCCCCGCTGGAAACTTTAAAAAACATTCCCAAAAACATCCAGGAAATAAGACCCACCGTGCTCCTGAGTGTCCCCTCCCTGGCCAAAAGCTTTAAAAAAAATATTGAAAAAGCCATCAGCGAAAAGGGCCCGAAAATTGAAGCCCTGTTCAAGAAAGGACTGAGGGCCGCCTACGAATACAACGGAGAGGGCTGGAATCGCGGCCGGGGCAAAAGAAAACTGAAAAAACCATTATACCTTCTGGTAGATAAATTAATTTTCAGCAAAATCAGGAAGAATTTCGGCGGTAGACTTGAACTGTTCGTAGGTGGCGGTGCCTTACTTGACATTGAGCTTCAGAGGTTCTTTTACGCTCTGGGGATGCCAATGTTTCAGGGCTACGGCTTGACGGAAGCTTCGCCGGTCATTTCGGCTAACAGCAAAAAAGCTCATAAACTCGGCTCTTCAGGAAAAGTGGCCCCGGGCATAGAAATTAGAATATGTGACGAAAACGGTCAAGACCTGCCTGTGGGAGAAAAGGGCGAAATAGTCATCCGGGGTGAAAACGTCATGGCCGGCTACTGGAAAAACGAGAAAGCTACCCGCGACACCATCCGTAATGGCTGGCTTTTTACCGGCGATTTGGGCTACCTCGATAAAGATGGTTTTCTCTACGTTCTGGGCCGTACCAAGAGTCTCTTGATTGCCAACGACGGAGAAAAATACAGCCCGGAACGCATTGAAGAAGCTATCGTCTCTGTCTCTCCATACATTGAACAGATTATGCTCTACAACAGCCAGTCGCCCTACACCGTGGCCCTTCTGGTACCCAACAAAGAAAACCTAAAGCGCTGGTTGAAAGAAAGAAACCTGGACCCGCGCACGCCAGAAGGACAGGAAGCAGCTCTGAAACTTCTGGAGTCAGAAGTCAACCAGTTCCGTGAAGGTGGAAAATACGCCGGTATGTTCCCGGCCCGCTGGCTGCCGGCAGCCATAGCTGTTCTGGGCGAAGCCTTTACTGAACAGAACAGGCTTCTGAATTCCACGCTGAAAATGGTCAGGCATAAAATCATTGAGTTTTATAAAAACCGTATTGATTACATGTTCACTACCGAAGGCAAAGACATTCTCAACCACCAGAACCGGACCATCATCAGCCGGCTGTAAAAGCACAAGGGGGATAGCGAAGCATTAGCCTAATGCCCTTGCCCTGTTTAATTTCTGAGAGACTTCTGCCTCAACCTTCTGCCTCGCCCAGAACTGCTCTATTTTTTATTTATTATTTTTTATTTATCCGGCCCCATCATCTTCAAAGCCCGAGCTGACAAACTATTCAGGTCTCTTAAGTATCCCAAATCCGACTATTTAGTTCTTCCGATGGCAAAGATTTGCTTTTTTAAGTAGCCTATTTTATGTCGTGTTCGTAACCATCAAAAAACGTCAGAAAAAGTCACTTTCACAAAAATGCTTATTGAAATTCTAAAACCTTATTACATGCCTATTTTCCCGGGCTTTCTAACCTGATTTTTCTTTAGCGTCTGAGTCGCCTGAGTACCAACTTCATCTGAGGTTGAAATTACCCGGTTGAAACAATCAAGAGCTTCCACCCGGTAAAGATAATTCTTGCCCTTATCGAGGTATTTATCCACGTAAACCAGACGATTGGAGCTGAACTCAACTTCAGAAAATTCCTTGCGGAGCTCATAGCTTCCGCCTGTAACTTTGCGCCACAAGCGGTATTTAGCCACCTGGTAAGGAGCTTCTTTTGTGACCAGAACAGTAACCTGAGCATAATCCCTTCTTATAATCCAGGCCCTTTCCGTGCGGCGTTCGACATTAAGATTAATGGTAATAACTGGGATAAAACCATCTCCAGAAGCACTGAAGGTGGCGGCTGGATTATCCGGGTCATTGGAATTAACCGTAAACGAAGCCGTGACTGGCCCCACTGTTCCGGGCGCAAACCTGACAGTTATGGTTCTGGAACCAAAAGGCGGCACAGTGAAAGGTGTAGCCGGCCCGGCATAAGTAAAATCGCTGGAACCAGAAGACCTGGTAATTCCGCTGACCAACAGCTCTCCCCCGCCATCATTATAGAGCACTGTGGTCTTTTCGGCTGAAGAGCAGACGTTAACCTGGCCAAAAATTACCTCAGCTATCGGCAGTCGCAATTTAGGCTTGTTCTCCGGAGTAGTCACCATGGCTTCGTTGGAATAAGAAGAATCACCTGCGCTATTGTAAGCTTTGATCCGATAATAATAAGTAGTAAGTTCGGAAACGCTGTTATCCAGAAAGCTGGTGCTGTCGGCCGAAGCTACTCCAACCTGAGCCCAGGTTCCCGCCTCACCGGTTTTTCTCTCAACCTTAAAGCCGTCTTCATTATAAGAATTATCAACCCAGCTCAGCCTGACCTGGCTGGCTGACATGGCCTGGGCAACCAAGTCGCTTGGTGCAGCTGGAATGGTCAGAGCCGGCGTGGTCACAGTCTCTTCGTTAGAAGAAGCTGAATCTCCACTGTCATTAAAAGCAAAAACCCGGTAGGTATAGGTGGTGTTTTCTACCACACTGGTATCAGAATAAGAAGTCACGTTAGCAGCCAGTGTGGCCAGGACCGACCAGCTGCTGTTTTCGGTTTTCTTTTCCAACCGGAATCCAGTTTCACCGTTAGAATTATCCGTCCAGCTCAGGTTGATTTTGCGCTCGTTAACCGCCGTGGCCACCAGATTAGTCGGAGCCGCTGGTCTGGTAAGAACACTCAGTTCGTTTGAATAAGGTGAATCGCCGATGCTGTTATAAGCCTTAACCCGGTAATAATAATTCGAGGCTTCGTTTAAGCCGCTGTTTTTAAAAGTGGTGACATTAGCTCCTACCGTGGCTATCTGACTCCAAGTGCCTCCGGCCCCAGTTTTTCTTTCAATCTTAAATCCTTCCTCATTGCTTGATCTGTCATCCCAGGCAAGGTCAGCTTCCACGTCCGTGATATTCACCAGACGTAAGTTCGCTGGAGCAAGGGGTGGTAGCTGGGCATAAATCCTGGTCATAAAGGCATCTTCAGCCAGATAGCCAGTCCCACCGCCAGGAATCAGATACGGTCCGTTGAGCACCGGGAAGTCAGGCGAACGGGTGAACCCAGCCACGAAAATGTTGCCTGTGCCGTCAGCCACCACACCGTTGGCCTCATCCAGGTCTGAACCGCCCAGGAAAGTGGAAAAATAAAACCCTTGAGCATCAGCCTGAAGCACACTGACAAAAGCATCGCGATTGCCCAGGTAAGTGTGCAGGCTTTCGGCCACCGGAAAATTTGCGGACTCCGTGGAACCCGCCAGGTAGATAATTCCAGAAGCATCTACTGCTATGGCAATGCCAAAGTCGTCAGCTGAGCCTCCAACAAAACCGCAGAAATCCAGACCTGTACCTGAAGAACTAACTTTGGCTACAAAAGCATCAGCCCCGCCGTTATAGCTGAGGTCTGGACCGGCAGTCACCGGAAAACCAGTGGCAGAGAAAGTCACACCTGTAATAAAGGCGTTGCCTGAGCTATCAACCGCCAGGCCAGAGCCGTAATCATCCGAAATCCCGCCTATGTAGCCGCAATAGACCAGGGATGAACCAGAAGAACTGACCTTGGCCACAAAAGCATCCAGGCCGCCAGAGTGAGTTAGTTTCGGACCATTTTTTACCGGAAATTGATTGCCCTGAGTTGAGGCCGTGTAGCCAGTAACGTAGACATTTCCGCTGGTATCAAGGGCTATAGCGTTGCCGATGTCATTGTTTGTTCCTCCAAGGAAACCACTCCATTCCAGCTGCGCACCAGAAGCTGCCACTCTCAGGACAAAAACATCTTTAAGCCCGTTGTAGGTTAAATCCGGGCCAGTTCTGGTAGGAAAATCAGACGACTCTGTTGTGCCGCAGACAAAGGCTCGACCCAAGCTATCCACGGCTACCGAAGAAGCCAAGTCAGCAGCTGAACCGCCAAGGAAGCCGCTGTAAACCAGGGCTGTTCCGGCAGCATTAATCTTGGTTATAAAAGCATCGCCGTATTGAACGATATTACCCTGGTAGCTGATATAAGGTCCAATGACAACCGGAAAATCAGGTGATTTGGTATAGCCACAAACATAAACATTTCCAGCGCTATCCACAGCAATGCCAGTTCCACTGTCATCGTAAGTACCGCCTAGAAAGCCGCAATAAACCATCTCAGTTCCAGCTGCATTGATTTTGGCTACAAAGGCATCTGTTCCGAGAGCCGGACCGTTGAAAGTAAGGTCCGGGCCGGCTGCAACCGGAAAATCGTAGGAACCTGTCCAGCCTGTTATATAAGCATTTCCAACGCCGTCCACAGCTATAGCCAGAGCCCGGTCGTTGGATGAACCTCCAAGATAGCCGCTGTAAACCAGAATCGCCGGATCGATATATAAAACGCGTGTCCGGTCGTAGCTATCAGGATGGAAGGTATATTCAAGCGAAACCAGGCCATCGGTACCAACTTTTTTCTGCAGGACCTCATACCTAACAGGCACATAAACTTTCTGACCGTTTACCAGTTGATAAGCTACAGGGGCATTATCTACAAAGCTACCAGCTGGGGTGCAGATAACCAGCTGACCCTTTTCGTTCAGATAAACTTCACTGGCACCACGGTACCTTAGCCTGATGGTTGAAGGATCAGCCCCGGGGCTTATGGCAAATTCATACTTCAAGCGGCTGTCGTCGCCTGAGAAGCTCAGGTCCACACCTGGCCAGAGCTGGCGATAATAAACGCGGGCATAGGTAGGAAGTCCAGTCAGCCAGTTTTCTGGCTTGCCCCGAAAATAAGACACCATGGCTTCAGTTTTTTGCTGCCCTACGGGTATGAGCTCATTACTGACGTCCACAAAATCCAATTTGACCACCCAGCGAGACCAGCGGCTGGGCGAAGCTTCTTGATTTTCTGCTGGATCATCATCACCAAAACTAAAAATATTTCGATAAATTATCTCATGATATGGTTGGGATGGGACGGGTTTATTCAAGGCGAAAGTAACCCCACCAGGGCTAAAATAGATGCTTTTATCACAGCTATGGAGGTAAAAGCTAACCTGAGGATCAAGCTGGCCTTGATTGGGAATGAAATATAGCGGGAGTTGAAGAACTGCCATAGCGGCAATTTGAGTTTTGTCAGAAGTTGGATTCGTAACTGGCACTGACTGTCTTTGTCCTAAAGCATGCTGGTGAGAAGCTGAAGAAAAGCTCGCTGTCAGAAAAATAGCTCCAGTGATTATGCTCAGAACCAGGAAAAAGCCTGAAGCTTTTGTTTTCATGAATATCTTCCCCTTTTTCCATCCAGCGGGTTTCTGTTTTTCGTTTTCAAATTTTAAAATTATCAACTAAAAAACAGCATGTCAACAAAATAAAAGTGCAAACTAAAATGCAAAATAGCATTTTAATTAGCTTGACATCAGCATAACTATCAACGCCCAGGCTTCGTTCTTCTTAAAGTTGCTTATGAAGAAGTTACTTAATTTTTAAAAAAGAATTTGGCTCATCCGGCTAAATTGTAGGTAAAATTTATAGATTTATGGTTTGCTTAAATCTAAGTTGAATCCTGGCAGACTCATTGAAAATGAAACCAATTGGTGAAATATCAACAAAATACAGAATATTCCTCTCCGACCATCTTTTAAAATCTTTATCGTTAAATCCTCTAT